>NZ_BBWM01000054.1:0-22318 GCF_001463805.1 Aureimonas sp. D3
AAGCGTGCCTGAGCGTGCGCGAGGTGTCGTGTCGGGTATCCTTCAGGCGGGCTACCCATCGGGGTACCTGATCGCATCCCTCGTTTACCTCGTTGCCTTCCCGCTGGTCGGATGGCGCGGCCTGTTCATGATCGGCATCCTGCCCGCGCTGCTGATCCTCTACATCCGGCGGACGGTGAAGGAGTCCCCTGCGTTCGAGGGGCGGAGGGCCGCTCGTCCTCTGTCTTTGACGCAGGCGTTGAAGGGAAATATCGGCCTGCTGATCTGGGCGGTTCTCTTGATGACGGCGTTCAACTTCTTCAGCCATGGCACGCAGGACGTTTATCCGACCTTCCTGGAGAAGCAGCTCGGCTACTCCAGCACCGTCACCGGAACGATTGCGATCATCTACAATATCGGAGCGATTCTCGGCGGCGTCTGTTTTGGCGCTTGGTCGCAAACGCTCGGCCGTCGGCGTGCCATCGTCGTGGCCGCCCTTCTGGCGATCCCGGCCGCAGGGCTTTGGACTTACGCTCCGAACGCGCCGCTGTTGGCCCTCGGAGCCTTCCTGGTTCAGTTCTGCGTGCAGGGGGCCTGGGGCGTCGTCCCGGCGCATCTCAACGAGATTTCACCGCCGGATGTACGGGGCACGTTCCCTGGAACGGCCTATCAGATCGGCAATCTTCTGGCCTCGGGCAATGCGACGATCCAGATCTCGCTCGCCGAGCATTGGGGCGGGAACTATGCGCTTGCGCTTCTCTCGACCATTCTGGTCGTCGCGGTGGCCGTCGCACTTCTCGCCGGCTTCGGCGTCGAGCGACGCACCGCAGATCTGACAGCCGGCGCGCAGGGCGCGCCGGCTGAATAGAGCTTGAGATCAGGCCGAGGCCATCGCCTTCTTGAGGTTCTCGTCGATCTTGTCGAGGAAGCCGGTCGTGGAGAGCCACGGCTGGTCCGGCCCGATGAGAAGGGCGAGATCCTTCGTCATGTGACCGGCCTCGACCGTATCGATGCAGACCTTTTCCAGCGTGTCGGCAAAGCGCTTCAGCTCGGCGTTGTCGTCGAGCTTGGCGCGGTGCGCCAGACCACGGGTCCAGGCGAAGATCGACGCGATCGAGTTGGTCGAGGTCTCCTGGCCCTTCTGGTGCTGGCGGTAATGGCGCGTCACGGTGCCGTGCGCAGCTTCCGCCTCGACCGTCTTGCCGTCCGGCGTCATCAGAACCGAGGTCATGAGGCCGAGCGAGCCGAAGCCCTGGGCCACGATGTCGGACTGGACGTCGCCGTCATAGTTCTTACAAGCCCAGACATAGCCGCCCGACCACTTGAGCGCCGAGGCGACCATGTCGTCGATCAGGCGGTGCTCATAGGTGAGCTTGCGGCTGTCGAACTCGGCTTTGAACTCGGCGTCGAACACTTCTTGGAAGATGTCCTTGAAGCGGCCGTCATACGCCTTCAGGATCGTGTTCTTGGTCGAGAGATAGACCGGATAGCCGCGCAGCAGGCCGTAATTGAACGAGGCGCGGGCGAACTCCCGGATCGAGTCGTCGAGATTGTACATGGCCATCGCGACGCCGGCGGAGGGCGCCTGATAGACCTCGTGCTCGATCACTTCGCCATCTTCGCCGACGAACTTGATCGAGAGCGTGCCCTTGCCGGGGAACTTGAAATCGGTCGCGCGGTACTGGTCGCCGAAGGCATGGCGGCCGACGATGATCGGCTGCGTCCAGCCTGGAACGAGGCGCGGCACGTTCTTCATGATGATCGGCTCGCGGAAGATCACGCCTCCGAGGATGTTGCGGATCGTGCCGTTGGGCGACTTCCACATCTTCTTGAGCTTGAACTCTTCGACGCGCTGCTCGTCCGGCGTGATCGTGGCGCACTTGACGCCGACGCCATGCTTCTTGATCGCGTTGGCGGAATCGACCGTCACCTGATCGTTGGTCGCGTCGCGGTTCTCGACCGAAAGGTCGTAATACTCGAGGTCGATGTCGAGATAGGGGTGGATCAGCTTGTCCTTGATCGCCTGCCAGATGATCCGGGTCATCTCGTCGCCGTCCAGCTCCACGACCGGATTTTGGACCTTGATCTTCGCCATATGCTGCTTTCCCCAGATGGCCCCGGCCAGGCGGCCGGAGTGGTGTTGGACAGAGGGCGGGAGTGCCCCCGGCGTGATGGGGCGGCTATAACACCGGCGTCGAGCCCCGCAAAGCCGTCCGCGAGGCTGACGAAGGCTTTGCGCGGGGCGCAAGCCGCGCTAATGGCAGGCAAAGCTAACGAATTGAACGAAAGGGTTCGCCTTGGCCGGCACGAACCGCACCGACGAGAACCTGACCGAGGGACCCGCGATCATTCTGGTGGAGCCTCAGCTCGGCGAGAATATCGGCATGGTGGCGCGGGCCATGGCGAATTTCGGTCTTGCGGACCTGCGGCTGGTCAATCCGCGCGATGGCTGGCCGAACGAGCGGGCGCGGGCCAGCGCCTCGCGCGCCGACCATGTGATCGACGCCGTTAAGCTGTTCGATACGGTCGAGGCGGCGGCGGCTGATCTCACTTATCTCCTGGCGACCACAGCCCGACCTCGCGACTCCGTCAAGACGGTGCGGGGGCCAGACAGCGCGGCAGGCGAGCTGCGCGCGCGCATCGGTTCGGGACAGAAGGCCGGCATTCTGTTCGGGCGCGAACGCTTCGGCCTTTCGAACGAGGAGGTCGATCTGGCCGACGAGATCGTAACCTTCCCGGTGAATCCGGCCTTCGCCTCGCTCAATATCGCGCAGGCCGTCCTGCTGATGAGCTACGAATGGATGAAGTCCGGGTTGGACGAGAACGCCGCGCCGCGTTTCTCGGCGCCCGAGATCGCCCCGGCTGAGAAGGACAATCTCTATCGCTTCTTCGATCATCTGGAAGGCTCGCTCGACGCTGCCGGCTATTTCTTTCCGCCGGCCAAACGTGAGGTGATGGTGCACAATCTTCGCATCATGCTGACGCGCGCGGGGTTCAGCGGACCCGAGCTCAGCACGCTTCACGGCGTTCTGCGCTCGCTCGATCGCAAGGCGATGAAATCGGCCGGAGAGGGCGAATGAGCGACGGGCCGGTCCTCCTGTTCGATTCCGGGCTCGGCGGGCTGACGGTTCTTCGCGAAGCGCGCGTGCTCATGCCCGAGCGTCGCTTTCTTTATGTCGCCGACAATGCGGCCTTTCCCTATGGCAATTGGGAAGAGGAGGCGCTGCGCGAGCGGATTGTGACGCTGTTTGGCCGCTTGATCGAAGAGCACCGGCCCTCGATCTGCATGATCCCGTGCAACACGGCTTCGACCCTGGTGCTGGGAGACCTGCGGGCGGCCTATCCCGGCATGAGCTTCGTCGGCACCGTGCCGGCAATCAAGCCGGCAGCCGAGCGCACGCGCTCGGGGCTCGTCAGCGTGCTTGCAACGCCGGGTACGGTCAGGCGCCAATACACGCGGGATCTCATCACGCAATGGGCTTCGAAATGCGAGGTCCATCTGGTGGGCAGCGTTCACCTCGCCGCGCTGGCCGAAGATTATCTGCGCAACGGCTTTGTGGACGAAAATGCCGTTCAGACTGAGACCGCGCCATGCTTCATTGAGCGCGACGGGCGGCGGACGGACATCGTGGTTCTCGCCTGCACGCATTATCCGTTCCTGGCCAACCGAATGCGCAAGACGGCGCCTTGGCCGGTGGACTGGCTGGACCCTGCCGAGGCGATCGCGCGGCGTGCGCTTTCGCTTCTGCCGCCACAAAGCGGCGAGGCGCCGGATGGCCCCGACCGCGCGATCTTTACCGCAGGCGCGCCGGACGCGGCCACGCGCGCTCTCATTCGCGGGTTCGGCTTGCGAGCCTGAGCAGCTCAAAGACGGATGTATTAGCTCTTTTGCAGCGTGACGTTCGACGTCGTACGGCTCTGGCCGTCGACCCGATCCGTCACGGTTAGCGTGAAGGCCCCATCGCCGCTGTTGCGGATGGTCATGACGGCATTGCGATCGCCATGCACCGGCTGAGGATAGACGAGATCGAGGGTCAGCGTATCGCCACGCAGGCGCCCGTTGCGCAACTGGGCCGGACCACGGCTTGACCCGGTATAGGTGCCGGAAAAGCGGTCCGTCGACGGGTCGTAACGGAGATCGGCCCCGATCGCACGGCGCACGATAATGGCGGCCCGGCAGGTTCCGTCCATCCGCAAACGGTTGGCGCTGCCTGTTGCGCCCGTCAGAGAGCACGACACGCGGCGAGGGGAGGAATCCTGCTCGCGCTGCACCGTGCCACCGCCGGCAAAGCGTCCGTCGAAGCGTTGAAAATAGCCTGCGTCGGCCTGAGCCGGAGACATGGCCACGACAAGGAGAAGCGCCGCGATCGACCCAAAGGTGCCGGTCTTGACCATGATCTCTATCCTGTGTTCCGAGTCCGAAGAGGCCGGTTCAACCCTGTTGAAACGGGAACGAACGGGGTGGATGATCGTTCAACGGGTATTAAGGCACGAACGAGTTTTCCATGGACCTGATCAAGATCATCTTCGCCATCCTGCTTCCCCCGCTCGGGGTCTTCATGGAAGTTGGCCTCGGCAAACACTTCTGGATCAACATCATCTTGACGCTGCTCGGCTATATTCCCGGCATCGTCCACGCTGTCTGGGTGATCGCCCGTAAGTAAGCCACGTCATTGTCTTGACGGTTTGTGACAGATCCATTATGGGGCTCGTATCAGCGGATCGAAAGGTCCGCTGTTTCTTTACGTGTCCCGTGGGTTGATCGCGTTTGTCGCGGCATCCCTGTCAGCTCGCCGCGGGGTGAGCAAAGGAGGGCGCGTTTCCTCGGCTGGCGGAATGGTCCGCTGGCTCTCCTTTTGGGAAATGCGATGTCTAAGCGCGAAGCGTCTAAGTACAAAATCGATCGCCGCATGGGCGAGAACATCTGGGGCCGTCCGAAGTCCCCGGTGAACCGCCGCCAGTACGGCCCGGGCCAGCATGGCCAGCGCCGCAAGGGCAAGATGTCCGACTTCGGCACGCAGCTGCGGGCCAAGCAGAAGCTCAAGGGCTACTACGGCGATCTGTCCGAGAAGCAGTTCCGCAAGATCTACGAAGAGGCCGCCCGTCGTCGTGGCGACACCTCTGAGAACCTGATCGGCCTGCTCGAGTCGCGCCTCGATGCGATCGTCTACCGTGCGAAGTTCGTTCCCACGATCTTCGCCGCTCGTCAGTTCGTGAACCATGGCCATGTCACCGTCAACGGCGTGCGTACGAATATCGGTTCGTACCGCTGCAAGCAGGGCGACGTGATCGAGGTTCGTCAGAAGTCGAAGCAGCTGACCGTGCTCATCGAAGCCACGCAGCTCGCCGAGCGTGATGTGCCGGACTACCTCGAAGTCGATCACAGCAAGATGGTCGCGACGCTGCAGCGCGTTCCGGGCCTGCACGATGTTCCGTATCCGGTCATCATGGAACCGAACCTCGTCGTCGAGTTCTACTCGCGCTGATCGGTCGTCCATCGACGCACCTTTTCGAAAGGCCGCCTTCGGGCGGCCTTTTGTTTTTCTGGCTTGGTTGTTACAGCCTGCCGTGAAGGAGCAAGCGACATGCTGAACGAGGTCAGGCCAAGCGAGGCGGGCGCGGGTGAGGCGGAGTTCGAACCGGGCGAGGGCGCGCACCCGCTGTTTCGCAATTCTCCCGATTCGGTCAGTTTCAAGAAGCTGCGCAAGCGGCTCCTGCGGCAGGTCCGCGAAACGCTTCAGACCTATGCGATGGTCCGGCCCGGTGCGCGCTGGCTGGTTGGTCTGTCCGGCGGCAAGGATTCCTACACGCTGCTGGCGCTGCTGGTCGATCTTCAATGGCGCGGGTTGCTGCCGGTCGATCTGCTGGCCTGCAATCTCGATCAGGGTCAACCGAACTTTCCCAAGCATATCCTTCCGGATTTTCTGACGCGCCATGGCGTCCCGCATCGGATCGAATATCGCGACACCTACTCAATTGTGAAGGAAAAGGTACCCGAGGGCGCCACGACCTGTGCGCTCTGTTCGCGCCTGCGGCGCGGCAACTTGTATCGGATCGCCCGCGAGGAAGGCTGCGAGGCGCTGGTTCTCGGGCATCACCTCGACGACAGCATCGAGACCTTCTTTCTCAACATGCTGCATGGCGGCAAGCTTTCGGCGATGCCGGCCAAGCTCCTGAACGACGAGGGCGATCTCACCGTTCTGCGCCCTCTCATCCGTTGCTCGGAAGAGGATATCGCGCGCTTTGCCGACGCCATGCGCTTCCCGATCATTCCCTGCGACCTTTGTGGGAGCCAGGAGGGTCTTCAACGCAGCGCGCTCAAGACCTTTCTCGCCGATCTCGATCGGCGCTTTCCCGGCCGCAAGGAAACGATCGGGCGCTCGCTGTCGAGCGTGAAGCCGAGCCATCTGCTCGACCCCGCCTTGTTCGACTTCGCCAATCTGCATCCACAAAGGGACGAGACGCCGTGACCCTGCCTATCGACGAACTGGCCCAGATCCTGCGAAACGCCGCCAAGGCCGAAATCATGCCCCGCTTTCGCCGGCTGGGGGATGGAGACATCCGCGAGAAAACGTCGGCCGTCGATCTTGTGACCGAAGCCGACGAAGCCGCAGAACGCTTCATCAAGCGTGAGTGCGCTGCCCTGATGCCGAGCGCACTTTTTGTCGGTGAGGAAGGCGTGGCGGCCGATCCGGCCCTGCTGTCGCGGATCGCGGACGCCGATCTTTCCATCATCGTGGACCCGATCGACGGCACCGCGAATTTTGCGGCGGGCGCGCCTTTGTTCGGCGTCATGGCGGCCGTGGTCTCGAAAGGCGAGACGGTCGCGGGCTTGATCTACGATCCGCTGGGCGATGACTGGATGTTGGCCGAAAAGGGTTCGGGAGCCTATCTCGTGCGCACTGACGGCGAGCGCGTCCGGCTGCGGGCTGCAGCTCCTGCACCGGTGGCGGACATGATCGGCGTCGCATCGTCTTCCATGCTACCGAAGGATCAGCGCCGCGCGCTGCTGACCCGGCTCGCGGAAACCCGCATCCTCGCGAACTACCGCACCGCTGCCCATGAATATCGTCTCACGGCGTCCGGCGCGCTGCATTATCAGTTCTACGTCAAGCTCATGCCCTGGGACCATCTGGCCGGCTCGCTTCTCTTGGAGGAGGCCGGCGGCTACGTCCGCAAATGGGATGGCTCGCCTTACCGTCCAACCGACGTCAATGGCGGCCTTCTCACCGCGCCGGACGCGGAAAGCTGGCGGGAGTTGCGACAGCTCATCGGCAGCGATATCGCTTGAAGGACAAGGCCGGTTCAGTGAACCGGCCTTTTTTCATTCTGCGGCCGCGTGAGAATGCGTGACGAGCGGATCCTCTCGGCTGGGCGCGCGATCTCTTGCGAAGAGCTTGCCGTTTTCCGCGACCAACGCGCAAAGAAGAGCCCCGATCGAAAGGACGACATAGCCGCTCAGGAGGGGAATGAGCGTTCCGTCATAGAGGTAGCCGATCGTTGCCCCAAGCACGCCGCCGCCGAAGGTCTGCATGAAGCCCAAAACGGAGGAGGCTGTTCCTGCGACATGCCCCAAAGGCTCCATCGCCAGAGCGTTGAAGTTCGTGCCGATGAAACCGAACAGGCAAAGCGTCGCGATGATCCCGACTAGGAAGACCGGGAAGGGCGGCACGCCGCCCGACAGCAGCGCGATCGCCAGATGCAGGATGTTGAAGGCGAGGAACAGACAGAGCGCACCGTGCGACAGACGGCGCATTCCAAAGCGCACCACGAGGCGCGAATTGGTGAAGGATGCGACCGCCATGAAAATCGCACCGGCCGAGAAGTAAAGCGTGAAAGCCGGCCCCAGCGCGTAGATCGTCCCATAGACCTGCTCGGCTTGGTTGATAAAGGCGAAGAGAACACCGAAGGTGAGGGCGGTCGAAAGCGTATAGGCAAAGGCGCGTCGGTTGGTCACGACCAGCTTGAAGGCGCCCGTCACGCGGCTCATCGTCAGTGGAATGCGATCTTCGGGATGCAGGGTCTCAGGCATTCGGAAATAGGTCCAGACCGCCACGAAGGCGCCGAACGCGGAGATGGCCAGAAAGATCTCGTGCCAATCGCCAAACAGAAGGATCAGCTGGCCGAGATTGGGGGCGATGACCGGGATGACCATGAAGATCATCATGACGAGCGACATGACGCTGGCCATGCGCGCGCCGCCGAAACAATCCCGGACAACCGATACCGCGATGACGCGGGTCGCCGCCGCGCCAATGCCTTGGATCGCGCGTAGGGCCAGCAGGATTCCGAAAGTCGGGGCGAACACGGCCGCGATCGAAGCCGCCACATAGATCGCCAGCCCGAACAGAAGCACCGGACGCCGGCCATAACGATCCGACAGTGTGCCGTAGGCGATCTGCGCGATACCGAAGCCCATCACATAGGACGAGATGACGAACTGCGCCTGATTGGGATTGGAAAGTTCGAGCGATCGCGCGATGCCCGTGAGCGCCGGAATGAAGATGTCGATCGCGGCGGCGTTCAGCGCCATGATGCAGGCGATAAGGGTCACGAGTTCCCAATAGGGGATCCCGCGCGTTCGATCCGGCGCGTCCGACATAGGCTCAATCTTTCTTGATGCCGCTTTCGTCTACAGCCTCCCACGCCAAATGGAAAGGGTGACTGATTGGTGCGGGGCTCATGAGCGCGCACCCAGTCTGAAACGAAAAAAGCCCGCTTCGGTTCGAAGCGAGCCTTTATCAGCGGTAAAAAGAAGCGTGGCTTACTGCGCGGCCGCCGCGCCCTTGGCCTCGATGCCGCGTTCGCCGAAGAAGTCCTGCAACTCACCCGCCTGGAACATCTCGCGCAGAATGTCGCAGCCGCCGACGAACTCGCCCTTGACGTAGACCTGCGGGATGGTCGGCCAGGAGCCGTATTCCTTGATACCGTTGCGCAGATCGTCCGACGACAGGACGTTGACGCCCTTATAGGGGACGCCGAGATA
This sequence comes from Aureimonas sp. D3, assembly GCF_001463805.1. Classification (NCBI taxonomy): domain Bacteria; kingdom Pseudomonadati; phylum Pseudomonadota; class Alphaproteobacteria; order Hyphomicrobiales; family Aurantimonadaceae; genus Aureimonas; species Aureimonas sp. D3. The sequence continues at coordinate 8,966 of NZ_BBWM01000054.1, forward strand.
GTTCAGGATCTGAACGACTTGGCCGGAAAAACCGCACTGGGGGAAATCCGGAGTGCCCTTCATGAAGACGATCACGTCGTTCGTCTTCACCTCGTTGTCGATCCAATCGATGATGCCGCTCATGGCCGGGTCCGTTTTCTGGTTGGCCTTCGTCCGTGAGGCGAAGGAATCAATCTGATCGCGACCGACGAGCGGGGCCGCGTCTGCGTTGTAGTTATGCTTTCGGCGCGCTGGTTTGAAGGGCGAGGGCGTGAAGCACACCGCCCATATTTCCCTGCAGGGCCTGATACACCATCTGATGCTGCTGCACGCGCGACTTGCCGCGAAAACTCTCCGCGACGACCTCGGCGGCGTAATGATCCCCATCGCCCGCAAGATCGCGGATCGTGACCACGGCGTCCGGGATCGCTTCGCGGATCATGGACTCGATGTCGTGAGCGTTCATCGGCATGCCGTCGGTCTCCTCAAGGCTTTCAGGTCCGGTTCGAAGATAGAGGCTTCGCCCGGACCCGGCAACGCGTCTCAGGCGGCGCTGGCATCCACGGTGCCCGACATGAAGTTCGGGAACCAGCTTTCATGCGTGACGGTCAGGCGCTCGATCTCCAGCGACAGAGCGCCGTTGACGACCAGCGCCGTTCCGCCCACCGTGCCGAGCTCGCGCAGCGGTATGCCCTGCGCGTCGGCTTCCAGCAAGGCGGCATCCTTCGTAGAGACCGCCACGACGTACCGCGCCTGATCCTCGCCGAAGAGCGGGCCGTGCAGCGCGCCGCCGCCGACATTCACCTTCGCGCCGCGTCCGGACGCCATGCACATTTCCGCCAGCGCGATGCCGAGGCCGCCGTCCGAGAGATCGTGGCAGGCCGTGACGCGGCCGGAGCGGATCAGCTTGCGCACGAAATCTCCGTGGCGCTTCTCCATCTCCAGATCCACCGGAGGGGGCGCGCCCTCTTCGCGCCCTTCGACTTCGCGCAGGTAAACCGAGCTGCCGAGGTGTTGCCCGTCCTGTCCCACCAGGAACAAAACGTCGCCGTCGCGCATCCCGCCGATCGTCGCGGTGAACTGGCGATCCTCGATCAGACCGACGCCGCCGATCGTGGGCGTCGGCAGGATCGCGCGGCCTTGGGTCTCGTTGTAGAGCGAGACGTTGCCGGAGACGATCGGGAAATCGAGCGCGCGGCAGGCAGCGCCGATCCCTTCCACGGCCTTGACGAACTGGCCCATGATCTCAGGCTTTTCGGGATTGCCGAAATTGAGATTGTCGGTCGCCGCTAAGGGCTCTGCGCCCACCGCTGTCAGGTTGCGCCAGCATTCGGCGACAGCCTGCGCGCCGCCCTGCCAGGGATCGGCCTCGCAATAGCGCGGCGTCACGTCGGACGAAAAGGCGAGCGCCTTGGTCGGGTGCCCATCGACGCGCACGACGCCGGCGTCGCCGCCCGGCCGCTGAAGCGAATTGCCCTGGATCAGCGTGTCATATTGCTCGAAGACCCAGCGGCGCGAGGCGATGTCGGGCGAGCCGAGCACCTTCAGAAGCGCCTGCGCATAGTCGCGGGGCTCAGGGATATCGGCGAGATGCACCACCTTGGCGGGTTTGGGCTCGGTCCAAGGCCGATCATATTCCGGCGCTTCGTCGCCAAGTTCCTTGATCGGCAGATTGGCGACTTCGGTCCCGTCAAAGAGGATGCGGAAGCGAAGATCGTCCGTCGTCTTGCCGACCACCGCGAAGTCTAGGCCCCATTTGCGGAAGATCGCCTCGGCGACCTCCTGCTTGGAGGGCTCCAAAACCATGAGCATCCGCTCCTGGCTTTCCGACAGCATCATTTCGTAAGGCGTCATGCGCTCTTCGCGCACCGGCACCTTGTTGAGATCCAGTTCGATGCCGAGATCGCCCTTCGCGCCCATCTCGACGGCCGAGCAGGTGAGACCGGCCGCGCCCATGTCCTGAATGGCGATGACCGCGCCGGTCTGCATGAGCTCGAGGCAGGCTTCAAGCAGGCATTTCTCGGTGAAGGGGTCACCGACCTGGACGGTCGGGCGCTTCTCTTCGATCTTCTCGTCGAACTCGGCCGAGGCCATGGTCGCTCCGCCGACGCCGTCGCGCCCGGTCTTGGCACCGAGATAGACGACCGGCTGTCCGACGCCCTTGGCTTCCGACAGGAAGATCGCGTCGGCCTTCGCGAGACCGGCCGCGAAGGCGTTCACGAGGCAGTTGCCGTTATAGCGCGAGTGGAAGTTCACCTCGCCGCCGACGGTCGGCACACCGAAGGAATTGCCATACCCGCCGACGCCCGCGACGACACCGGCCACAAGATGGCGGGTCTTGGGATGGTCCGGCGCGCCGAAGCGGAGCGCGTTCATGGCTGCGATCGGCCGCGCGCCCATGGTGAACACATCGCGCAGAATGCCGCCTACACCCGTCGCTGCGCCCTGATAAGGCTCGATATAGGAGGGGTGATTGTGCGACTCCATCTTGAAGACGACGCAGTCGCCATCTCCGATGTCCACGACGCCGGCGTTCTCACCCGGACCCTGAATGACGCGCGGCCCCTTGGTCGGCAGCGTGCGCAACCAGCGCTTGGAGGACTTGTACGAGCAATGCTCGTTCCACATCGCCGAGAAGATGCCGAGTTCGGTGATCGTCGGCTCGCGGCCGATCAGATCGAGAATACGCTGATATTCGTCCGGCTTCAGCCCGTGACTGGCGATGAGTTCGGGCGTGATGGCGATGTTGGTCATGAAGCCTCCGAACGAGAGGAGAGAAACGCGCTTGGCCGCTCTTCGCATTGGAAAAGCGCGATCACAAGCGGAAAGAGAAGGGTTTTCACCGGACGTCCACCCAGTCGGACCGGGTACGACACGCGCCGACATCGGCAGCGGCCCGCAGAATCTGGACGTCGTCCTCGACCTGGCTCACCGCGCCGGAAATGCGGCGTTGGAGAATCAACAGCGTATGGTCGAAACCGCCGCCGCGCTTGGCGGAGCGAAGACAGATGGCATATCCACGCGACGGATCGCCGAACAGGAAATTGCGAGTGCGCTGGAAGGAACGGCCACGATAGACCGCGTGTCCCGTCTCCCCAAGATATTGTCGCTCCAAGGCATTGGGGGCTTCCATGGAGGAGGCGCCTTGCGAGGAGGAGGGAGCCGCAACGGACTGGCAGCCTGATGTCAGTCCAAGAGCCAGGCCCAGAACGCAGACAGACAAGCGCGGCGTCATGTCAGGCGGAACACTCGCCCGATCCTGCCTTCCAGCGGGCCAGATCGCCTTCGAGGCGCGAGCGCATGGACGTGTCCAGAAGAGGGCCGTAGGTCTCGACATCGGCCGATCCTGCCCGTCCCTCGACCACCAGAAGCGGCCTGGCCTCCATGCGGCCCTTCGGGACCAGAAGGAAGCGTGGACGCCCGGAGAACGAGGAGAGCTCCGGCGCCAGAGAATAGCCGGTGAAAGCCGGATCGCGGCTTTTGATCCAGCAGCGATTGGCCGTCAGCGCCAGACGCTCCATGCGATCCAGCCCGGTATCCACTTTCGGCGTCGGCATGGGCTTCTGCACCGAAGGGGGTACGACCGGCGACGCACAACTGGCCAGGAAGGCGAGCATCAGACCGATCAGCGCGGCAACGGACCCGAGCGCTGCGCCGAAGACACCGAGCAGCAGCCCAACCGTACCCACCATAACCGCGACCAAGCCGAACGCGATCGGGGACAAAACGACGAGGGCCGGCAGGAGCGCGGCGATCAAGAGATATCGCGCGAGGTGGGCTCGGCTCACGCTGCCAGACCGTGCGGCGAAAGACCCAGCGCGCTTTCGAAAATGCCACGCCCGTCCGTTCCGCCGTGTTCGGGCTCGATCAGATTTTCCGGATGAGGCATCAAGCCGAGAACGTTGCCCTCGGCGCTGACAATGCCGGCAATGTCGTTGATCGCGCCGTTCGGGTTTGTGCCCTCCGCGTAACGGAAGGCCACATGACCTTCGCCTTCGATCCGGGCGAGCGTCTCGGGATCGGCGAAATAATTGCCGTCATGATGCGCCACGGGGCAGCGAATGATCTGACCCTGCGTATAGGCGTTCGTGAAGCGCGTAGAGGCGTTCGCGACTTGCAGCTTCACTTCGCGGCACACGAATTTCAGACTCGTGTTGCGCATGAGCGCGCCGGGAAGGAGGCCGGCTTCGCAAAGGATCTGGAAGCCGTTGCAGACACCGAGAACCGCCACGCCCTTCTTCGCCTTCTCGGCGACGGCGCGCATGATCGGCGAGCGCGCAGCGATCGCGCCGCAGCGCAGATAATCGCCGAAGGAGAAGCCGCCGGGAACGACGATCAGATCGACATCGGGGATCTCCGTGTCGGTCTGCCAGACGGTGACGGGCGCTGAGCCGGAAATCTTGGTCAAGGCCGCGATCATGTCGCGGTCGCGGTTGAGGCCGGGAAGAAGAACGACGGCGGATTTCATGATGGTCCGACCTCAGGCGATCTGAATGGCGTAATTCTCGATGACCGTGTTGGCGAGGAGCTGTTCGCACATCGCCTTCAGATCGGCCTCGGCCCTAGCACGGTCGGAGCCTTCGACTTCGACGTCGAAGACCTTGCCTTGGCGAACGGCACCGACGCCCTCGAAGCCGAGCGTTCCGAGCGCTCCTTCGATCGCCTTGCCCTGTGGGTCCAGAACGCCGTTCTTGAGGGTGACGACGATGCGAGCCTTGATCACGGTATAAGCCTGCCTTGAGAATGAACCAGTCGAAGAGCCGGCGCCGGTTGCGACGCCGGCAGAGGCGTCACTTGACCAACACCGGCCCGGAAGGGCGGGGCGGCTCGTTTTCGTTCATGATGCCCAGCCGGCGGGCGACTTCCTGATAGGCCTCGACCAGTCCGCCCAGGTCGCGACGGAAGCGATCCTTGTCGAGCTTGTCTTGGGTTTGCGTGTCCCAGAGCCGGCAGGAGTCGGGCGAGATTTCATCGGCCACGACGATGCGCATCATGTCGCCTTCGAAAAGGCGGCCGGTCTCGATCTTGAAATCGACCAGCTGGATGCCGACGCCGAGGAAGAGGCCGGACAGGAAATCGTTGACGCGGATGGCAAGCGCCATGATGTCGTCGATTTCCTGCGGGCTGGCCCATCCGAAGGCTGTGATATGCTCTTCCGACACCATCGGATCGTCGAGCTGATCGGCCTTGTAATAGAATTCGATGATCGAGCGCGGCAGAACCGTGCCTTCTTCGATGCCGAGGCGTTTGGCGAGCGAACCCGCCGCCACGTTGCGCACCACGACCTCGAGCGGAATAATCTCCACTTCCTTGATCAGCTGCTCGCGCATGTTCAACCGACGAATGAAATGCGTCGGAATGCCGATCCGGTTCAGATGCGTGAAGATATACTCGGAAATCCGATTGTTGAGGACGCCCTTGCCGTCCACGACCTCGTGCTTCTTCTTGTTGAAGGCGGTCGCGTCGTCCTTGAAAAACTGGACGAGTGTGCCGGGCTCGGGACCTTCGTAAAGGATTTTCCCCTTGCCTTCGTAGATACGGCGGCGACGTGACATGGACATTGCTCGATCGTTGAAAAGGCGAGTCGTTGGAAAACTCGCGATAAACCGCATGCTTAAGCCGGCTGCATATCCCAAACGCCGGGTCTAAACAATCGCCTCGCCGAATTTGTCGGGCCCAGCGGCGAGATCCGGCATCCCATCTTGCCAAACGGACCCGGCTCGTTCGATCTGCAAAAAACCAATGGAGGCAAGCGATGACGATCCCGACTCTGCGGAGCATTTTGGGTCAGGAGCGCGCCGCGCTCTCGGCCTGGTCCGGTCTGGGCGATGCGGTGGTTCACGAGACTTTGCTGCGCGCCTTCGACGCCATCACGCTCGATGTGCAGCATGGGTTGCAGGGCATTTCGGAAATCCGGGAGGGATGCGCTCGCGCGGCCTTCCTGGGCAAACCAGCCATCGTGCGCGTGCCCGTCGGTGATCTTGCCATGGCGGGCCGAGTGCTGGATTTCGGTGCGACGGGCGTCATCATGCCCATGGTGGACAGCGCAGAGGAGGCAAGACAGTTTGCTCGTGCTTTGCTGTATCCCCCGCTTGGAACACGGTCCTTCGGGCCGGCCCGAGCGGTCGATCTGTTCGGGGCCGCGTCGGGCGCGGCCTATATCGACGCGGCGCAGGAAGCGATCGTGTCCCTTGCGATGATCGAGACTGCGGGAGCATTCCGCGAGATCGACGCCATTCTGGATGTGCCGGAACTCGGCGGCGTGTTCGTCGGCCCGTCCGATCTGTCCTTGGCGCTGACCGGGCGTCTTGATCCGAACGGCGCGGGGACGGACGAAGCGGCGCTCTCGATCTGCCGCAAGAGCAAGGCCGCCGGCAAGATCGCCGCCGTCTATGCCGCGAACGCGCCCGATGCGCGGCGTTATCAGGCCATGGGCTACGATCTCATCTGCGTCGCCAGCGACGTGTCCCTGCTTAAGCAGGCGTCGTTGGCGATCTGCGCGGACATCCGGGGGTAACGCGGGTCAGGGCGCGGGCAGGCGGGACAGGAACTTGCCGAAGGTCAGGAGCCCCTCCGGCCAGGGCCCGTGCCCGCTTTCGCCGTTCAAATGACCGGACTCGCCAGCGTCGATGAACAGCGAGCCCCAGGCCCCGGCGGCTTCCTCGGCCGCCTCGAAGCTCGAATAGGGGTCGTTTCGGCTGGCGACGACGACGGATGGGAAGGGAAGCGGATCGCGCGGATATGGCCCGAAGCTCATGAGATGCTTCGGCCGGATCGTGTCGTTCTCGACATCCGGCGGCGCCACGAAGAAGGCGCCCGCAACTTTCTTGCGAAACTGTGGAATGGCCTGCACGACGCTGGTGACGCCGAGCGAATGGGCGACGATCACCGGCGGGCGCTCGGCGGCGTTCACGGCCTCGGCGATGGTCTTGATCCAATCCTCGCGGACGGGCTTGGACCATTCGAGCTGCTGAACCCTCCGGGCCGTGGAAAGCTTCTGCTCCCAACGGGTCTGCCAGTGGTGTTCGTCCGCTCCCTTGTATCCGGGAACAATGAGAATATCGGCTTCTGATACGCGCATCGCCCGCAGATGCGAGCGACGAGCCGTCATGTCAAGAAGAGCGCTACAGAAGCGGGCTGATCAGGCGGGTGACGTTCTCGGTCAGCTGAACGAAGAAACCGCGACGCGACCATTCCTCCAGCTTGAGGCGATGGCTCTTGTAGCGGTAATCGTCCTCGATCACGCGGAGATCGCGCACCACGTCTTCGCTATAGGCGATCAGCGTCACCTCGGAATTCAGCTCGAAGGACCGCCGGTCCATATTGGCCGAGCCGATGATGGCGATGTCGTCGTCGATCGACAGGTGCTTGGCGTGCAGGAAGCGCTCCCGATAGAGCATGACCTCGACGCCGGCTTCCAGAAGCTCGTCGTAATAGGATTGCTGGGCCCGGTCGATCAGCCAGCTGTTGGTGGTGGACGTCACGAAAAGCGTCACGCGCACGCCCTTCGACACCGCCGTTCGCATGGCAAGCAGCAGCGGCTCGTTCGGGATGAAATAGGGCGTCGCCAGCACCACACGTCGCCGAGCGCTGTAGATGAGGTCGGTGAAAAGAATATCGACACCGGCATCGGGATAATCCGGGCCGCTGGGCAGAACTTGCGCGGTGGCGGTGCGCTCCAGCGAGGGCGGCGGAGGCTCGGGCATGAGGCCCGGCGAGGCGATGTCCTCCTCGGTTTCCAGATACCAGTCGCCGATGAAGATCGCCTGGAGTTCCAGAACCACCGGGCCTTCCACCCGCGCCATCAACTCGCGATAGAAGGTTTTCGGCTCGTATTCGATCCGGTGCATATTCTGCGATCCGACCCAGCCGATGCGCCCGTCCACCACTACGATCTTGCGGTGGTTGCGCAGATCGAGCCGGGTGGCCTGATTCCAGAACCGCAAGGGGAGGATCAGCCGAAGCTCGACGCCTGTGCCCTCCAAGCGCTTGGCGATGGCGCGCCGATCGCGAGAGGACCCGACCGCATCGATCAGGAGGCGGCATTTGACACCGCGCTTGGCTGCACGCTCCAGGGCGCTCAGAACACGATTCCCGGCCTGATCGTTCTGCAGGATATAGACCATGACATGGGCGTGGTGGACGGCGTGGTCAATATCCGTCGCGATCCGATCCACCACCCGGTTGTAGTCGGCGTCCAGCACGATGCGATTGTCCGGGAGAACCGGAAACCGGCCGATACGATGTACCAAACGCCCGGTCAGTTGATGGTGCGGTCGCAGGGCTCGCAGCGCACCCATGGCCCGCAGCGAGATATGGTCGATCGCCTTGCGGATGATGTCCGGCATGGCTTCCAGCCGGTCCCGCCGCCATTTCGGGTGCCGCGCATTGCCGACCGCGAGATAGAGCAGCAGCGCCGCCCAGGGCATGAAGAAGAACAGAAGCAGCCAGGCCTGGGCCGCGACGGGCGAGCGCCGGAACGGAATATAGATGACGGCGCCGATCAGGATCGACCAACTCAACATGGCGATGAGAACCGGCCAGATCGTGCCGTCGAGAAACTGAATCATTCTGCCCCGATGCCGCCATCCGCTGGGTTCAAGACTGGCGCCGCGAGGAACGCGCCTTGCCGGAGGCTCTGCCCGAGGATATGGGCACGGGCAAGATCGGGTCCAGCGTTCAAAGCCATATCCTCCGGCGGTTTGTTGTCAGTCGATCGATGCGGAACCCATCGGCGCCAAGACCTTTAACCGGCGGCGTCGAAGCAGGTGAAGGAAGCCAAAAGACCATGCTCCGCATCGTCTATGCCAACCTCGGCTATTCGCGCGCCATCGACGGGTCGCTGGGGCATCACGTCAAGCGCGTGCACCACCATGTCTTCACGACGCGTAACGTGCAGCTTCGCAGCCTTCATCATGTGCGAGACCGTCTGCGCGAATTGCGCCCGGACCTCAGCTGTTTCGTGGAAATCGATCGGGGCTCGCTGACCAACGGCTTCTTCGATCAGTCACGCGCCTTGGTGGAGGATCATCACACCACCGTTCGGATCGACAACAAATACAGCGCCGAGCGCAAGTTCCGCCGCTTGTCGGTCTCGCGCGGCAAGTCCAACGCCTTCCTCGCCTGCCGGCCGCTGACCTATGTCGCGCGCTATCTCTCAGTCGGCAAGAAGCGCTTGGTCTATGATTTGGAAATGGCCGGCATCCGGGTGCTCGTCGCGCATCTGTCGCTTCGCTACCGGGTGCGGTGCGTTCAACTCGCCGAGCTTGCGCGCTGGGTGGAGGAGCGGGACGGGCCAAGTGTCGTGATCGGTGATTTCAACCTGTTTCGCGGCTCGGGCGAGCTACAGCCGCTTCTGGCCAGCGGGCGCATGGCCCATGCCAATGCGGATGCCGGCCCGACCTTCCGACTCGGCCCCTACAGGGCGACGCTCGACACCTGCCTGATCTCGCGCGATCTCATGGATCATTGCGAGCTTCATATTCTCGATCAGCCCTTTTCGGATCACCAGATGATCCAACTCGACATCAAGGGCTTCGAGAGGAACGAAGCGCCGCCACTGGCGACGCCTCTCCTGGTTTCGGCGCAAGCCGAGCCCGCCTGAGCGGAAGAGCACGGCTCGCGAGGATGCGAACCGCCGAGCCCAGATCAGGCCGCGCCGAAGACGCGGTTGAAGATCGTGTCCACATGCTTCGTGTGATAGCCCAAGTCGAACTTCTCGCGCAGGTCCGCTTCCGAGAGCGCAGCCGTCACGTCCTTGTCGGCCAGAAGCTCGGTGAGAAAGTCCGCGCCGTGCTCCCAGACCTTCATCGCGTTACGCTGAACGAGACGATAGGCGTCCTCGCGGCTGACGCCGGCCTGCGTCAGTGCCAACAAGACCCGCTGCGAGTGGACGAGACCCTTGAACTGGTTGAGGTTCTTGTCCATCCGCTCGGGGTAGACGAGCAGCTTGTCGATCACGCCGGTGAGGCGCGCCAGCGCGAAATCGAGCGTGATCGTCGCGTCGGGGCCGATGTAGCGCTCGACCGAAGAGTGCGAAATATCCCGCTCGTGCCATAGCGCGACATTCTCCATGGCGGGGATCGCGAAGGAGCGCACCATACGGGCGAGGCCCGTCAGGTTCTCGGTCAGAACCGGGTTGCGCTTGTGCGGCATCGCCGAGGAGCCCTTCTGACCGGGCGAGAAATACTCCTCGGCTTCCAGAACTTCGGTGCGTTGAAGATGACGGATCTCGGTCGCGAGGCGCTCGATCGACGAGGCGATGACGCCGAGCGTCGCGAAATACATGGCATGGCGATCGCGCGGGATGACCTGCGTCGAGACCGGCTCCGGTTTGAGACCCAGCGCGGCGGCAACATGCTCTTCCACACGCGGGTCGATATTGGCGAAGGTTCCGACAGCGCCCGAGATCGCACAGGTTGCGATCTCCTCACGCGCGGCCACGAGGCGGTTGCGGCAGCGATCGAACTCGGCATAGGCGAGGGCGAGCTTGACGCCGAAGGTCGTGGGCTCCGCGTGGATGCCGTGCGAGCGGCCGATCGTCACCGTGTCCTTGTGCTCAAAGGCGCGGCGCTTGAGCGCGGCCAGAAGCGCGTCCAGATCAGCTAGAAGCAGGTCCGAAGCCCGCACGAGCTGCACGTTGAAGCAGGTGTCGAGCACGTCGGACGACGTCATTCCCTGATGGATGAAACGCGAGTCCGGGCCGACGAATTCGGCGAGATGCGTCAGGAAGGCGATCACATCGTGCTTCGTCTCACGTTCGATCTCATCGATCCGCTCGACATCGAACGTGGCCGCGCGGCCCTTTTCCCAGATCGTCTTGGCAGCGTCCTTGGGAATGACGCCGAGTTCGGCCAGCGCGTCGCAGGCATGGGCCTCGATCTCGAACCAGATGCGGAACTTGGTTTCCTGAGACCAGATGGACACCATTTGAGGTCTGGCATAGCGCGGGATCATGGGAGCGGCCTTGCAACGGAAAGGGATGAAAGGGCTCTAACAGAGCTCTTCTCCAGCCTCAATCCATGCTCGGGCGCACCGAGGATCGGGATTAAGCCATGTCCCGCCACGCGAGAAGCGGCGCTGAGGCCGGAGCCGAAGCGGCATGGAAGACGCCGCGCGCGATCGCACGGGCCATGACGACGGAGGCGACGGCCGCCAGTTCCAGTCGATCGGAGGGGCTGAGGTCGCGCGGCGCGGTTCCGGTGGCGGCCGAAAAGACGAGATCGCCGTCGAAATCCGTATGGGCCGGATAGAGCGCCCGCGCGAAGCCGTCATGGGCTGCGACAGCGAGGCGCTTGAGTTCCGGCTTGCCGAGGTTGAGGTCGGTCGCGATGACGGCGATGGTCGTATGAGCACCCGCGCGAAGATCGAACTTCGTTCGCAGTCGGGATGCATCCTGTGGCAAGGGATGCGGGTGCCCAAGCCCGCCGAATTCATCGCCATATTCGAAAGGAGCGGCCCAAAAATGGCGGGACGAGCCGACCACCGGCGAGCCGACGGCATTGACCGCGACCAGTGCGCCGACTGTCGCGCCATTCCGCAGGACAGCTGATGCTGAGCCCAGCCCGCCTCGGCAGGTCGCGGTGGTCGCCCCCGTGCCGGCCCCGATGCTTCCCAGCGGAAAAGCGAAGCCCGCTTGATCGGCCGCCGCCATCCCCAACTCGCGGTAGGGCGAATGAAGGCCCCAATCCTTGTCGCCTCCATTGGCGAGGTCGAACAGGATCGCGGCCGGCACGATAGGCACATATTGGCCGGCGACCTCGAACCCGCGCCCCCGAGCGCGCAACACGCTCTGAACACCCGAGGCCGCATCCAATCCGAATGCCGAGCCACCGGAGAGAACCAGGGCATCGACCTGCTGCACGAGGTTCTGAGGGTTCAGAAGCTCGGTGTCGCGCGTTCCCGGCGCACCGCCCAGAATCTCCACGGCGGTATGGGCTGGCTGATCAAAGAGGATCGCGGTCGAGCCCGACAGAAGCTGATCGCAACTCGCGTTGCCGACCTGAAGGCCTCGAACGTCGGTGATGAGATTGCGCGGGCCGGGTTGCCACATGTTTCACCCCTGATTCTCGGTGACGAACCTGTCGCCCTGCCAGCGATAGGCCTGAAACGGCACGACATCGGCAGAGCCTTGCGCGTCGAACCGAACCAGCCCGCCCGACGTCACGAAGGTTTCGGCGTCGAGCAAATCTTTCAGGGTGCGGTGTTCGGCCTTTGCCCGCCTGAGGGCCTCGATCGCGATCTCCGTGCCGATCCGGGCGATGCGGGCATAGCCTTCATCCGCCGGCGCCGTCTCGCTTGGGGTCCAGCCCACATCGAAGCCGGACGCGATCGTCAGAACTCCATCCGGCAGCGGCACATCTCCCGGTTCGTCCACCAGCGACTCGCCGCTCGCGATCTGCAGGCCGGGGGTCACATCGAGCGCATTGCGCGCGACGATCGCCACATCGCGCCGCGTTCCGAAAACGAGGACATGACGCAACCCGCTCTGCGCAATCCGGCGCGCAAGGCCGAACTGCTTTTCCTCGGCGGGTCGGAAATTGTCGACAAGGGTCGGCCGCAAGCCCTGCGCTTCCAAGAGCCCGCGCACGGCCTCTGCCAGATCGCTTCCATAGGACGATCCGTCCTCCACAATGCCGAAGGGCTCGCCGTTCCAGCGCGCGCGAACGAAACTCGCGACGGCGGCAGCCTCCGCGCCCGAGCCCGGCGCCAGTCGCCAGATCAGGCCGGCGCCACGCTCGCGTCGCGCCAAAATTCTGTCCGAGCGCGCTCCGATATCGAGCGTCGGGATGCCGGCCGCAGACAGAACGGGCAGGGCGCCTTCCAGCGCGCCGTTGCATAGAAAGCCGACTGCGATCTCGGCCCGAGCCGCGACGATCTTTTCGGCCGCTTCCCGTCCGGCGTCGCGCTCGCAGCCCGTGTTGTAATCCGCGAGTGGCGGCGAGCTGCCGTCGACGGCCGCACGCGCGCCGTCAACGGCCTGTCGGCCGAGAATGGCGTTCGGGCCACTCAGCGGGACAGCGACAGCAATGCCGTCCGCCAAGGCCATGCCGGGCTTTGGCAGGAGCATCAGGAGGGTCGCAAGGACGATTCGCGGCGGCAGGGTCATACGGGGGAACCTAGCCCAACTCGGGAGGGCGACGCGAGACACGGGAGCTTAACTTGACCGGCCATTCTCGCGCCGTTTAACTCCGCCCGAAGGGCTCGGCCGCATCACGCGCCGGGCCGGACACGACAGGAGAATCAACCGCATGGCAGGCTCACCCAAGACCCTTCTGGCCGCCAGTTTGGCTGCCTTGACCCTCAGCGCGTCCCCGGCTGCTTTCGCGCAGGACGCGGCGGTCAAGCTCGGCTTCATCGGCGGCATCACAGGGC
>NZ_BBWM01000055.1:0-80542 GCF_001463805.1 Aureimonas sp. D3
CGGCATCACAGGGCCGATCGAGAGCCTCATGCCACCGATCACCAATGCGGCCAAGCTCGCAATTGCCGAGGTGAACGAGCAGGGCGGCATCGGCAAGAATGGCGCGAAGGTCGAGATGGTTATCGGCGACGATGGCTGCATCGACGCGGCCCGCGCTTCCGACGCTGCCGACCGTCAGGTGAACTCGGAAAAGGTGGCGGGCATCGTCGGCGCCATGTGCTCGGGTGCGACCATCGCGGCGGCCAATGCGGCGGCTATTCCGGGCGGCGTCGTCATGGTCTCGCCGGCCTCGACCTCGCCCGCTGTTTCGGCGTTGAAGGACAAGGATCTTGTCTTCCGCACAGCGCCCTCCGACGCCTATCAGGGTGAGGTTCTGGCGCGCGTCGTCAAGAAGAACGGCATCAACGAAGTCGCCGTCACCTATGTGAACAACGATTATGGCACCGGCTTCGCCCAGTCCTTCAAGACCGCCTTCGAGGCGGCAGGCGGCAAGGTGCTGGCCTCCGAAGCGCATGAGGACGGCAAAGCCGATTATCGCGCCGAGATCGGCTCGCTGGCGTCTTCGGGCGCGCCGGCGCTCGTCGTTCTCGCCTATGTCGATGGCTCGGGCGGGCGCATCGTTTCGCAGGCCCGCGAGACCGGCGACTTCTCAACCTTTATCGGCGGCGACGGCATGGTCGGCGCGGCGCTGACCAATGTCAGCGGCGGCGACGAGAAGCTGATCCTGACCCGGCCGGGTGGCAGTGCGGCAGCGGGCGCGGCGAAGTTCGCGGAAGCGGCGAAGGCGGCCAATCTCGACCCGGCGGCAACCTATGCCGCAACCTCCTACGACGCGACCTTCGCCCTGCTTCTGGCGCTCGAAAAGACCGGGGGAAGCCGCGACGGCCTGTCGGCGGCGTTGCGCGAGGTGACTAGCAATTCCGGCGAGGTCATCCTGCCCGGCGAATGGAAGAAGGCCAAAGCGCTGATCGATGCCGGCCAGAAGGTCAATTACGAGGGCGCGTCCGGCTCGCTTGAGTTCGACGCCAATGGCGACGTGCCGGGCTCCTATGACGAGGTTACCGTCAAGGACGGTAAAATCGTTCCGGTCGGTCCCGCGCAGTAAGATTAAGAAGGCCCTGTCCGCGAAATCGGACGCGGCCTTTTTCTCAATCCTTCAAGGGGTCGTGGCCCCAGTTCATCAGTGAATAACGCCAGTTCGTATCTTTGATGTCGCCCTTGGGCTTCTGCTTCGAATGGCGTTTGATGTAGCCGATGACCTTCTGCATATGCGCCCACTGATCGTCCGTCAGATCGGCTTTCTTGGTGTGTTTGATCTCGATGATCGCATGGCCGGACTTATGGCCGACGGACTCACCGCCCGACTCGCCCTTCTGGCCGACCTCTTTCGACTCTGCGGAGTCCAGCCATTTTTCGAGTTCGCTCGGCGTCATATTCACCAGCGAACGAAACTCGTCCCAAATCTCCTGATGGTCATCTGTCGCCATGGCTCTGCTCCGTTGCCCGATCTTGGCTGGCGCAACGGGATGATGCGGCGGCGGTTCCGGGACAGCCGCCGCATCTGCCTGATCTAGTGTCGCAGCCGTTCGGGCAGAACCCCATCAGGCGCAAAGCGCAGGACGAGCGTGATGGTGAGGCCGATAACGAAGACGCGCATCTGCAGCGCGCGCGAGTCGAGATCGGCGGGCGGGACCCAGCCGAACCAGGACGAGCCCCAATCGCGCGCCAAGGCGAAGAGCGACAGGGCGGCCGGCTCCGACATGGTCCAGACGATGTAGACGAAGACCGCGCCGAAGATCGCGCCTCGATTGTTGCCCGCGCCGCCAAGGATCACCATCACCCAGATCAGGAACGTGTGGTTCAGGTCCACGAAGCCGGACGGATCGAAGATCGAGGTGAAATGAACGAGGATCGCGCCGCCGAGACCCATGAGCATGGCGCCGAGAACAAAGATTTCCATCCGCCGCCCGTCCACGTTCTTGCCCATCGAACTTGCCGCCGCCTCGTTGTCCCGGATGGCGCGCATCATACGCCCCCAAGGGGCGCGGTAGGCACGTTCCAGAAGCAGCGTGACCACGATCAGGATCAGAGCCGTCAGCGCGAGATAGAGGCTGCGCGCCCAGAGGAAACCGATCTCGTTCGGCGTCGGCACGGGCCAGGGCAGGGGCGAGACGGTGAGCGTGCCGCGTGTCAGCCAGTCGGCATTCTTGAGAAAGGTCTTGATGATCTGCGCGATGCCGAGCGTCGCGATCGCGAGGTAATCGGCGCGCAGACCGAGGCAGATCTTGCCGATCACGAAGGCGATGCCCCCCGCGACGATGCCAGCCGCGATCCACCCGACCGCGACAGGCAAGCCGAAGCCGCCGATAAAGCCAGCCTCGGCTTCGATGGCCGTGGTGGCCGGGTCGAACTTCGCTGAGACCAGCATGAAGGCGATGGCCGCCGTCGCTAGCGTCAAGGCAGTGGCGAGCCCCTTCGGCACACCGATGCGCCTCGCCTGCGACACGAGGGCGACAAGCGCCACCGCGCCGATCAACCAAACCAGCGCCTCGCCCAGCATCGGCGCGCCCGTGCCCGCCCAGAAGGCCGGGTTGACCGGAAAGGTCATGAGGACCGAGGCCGCCGCGCCGGCGACGATGAAGCCCATGATGCCGACATTGAAGAGGCCGGCATAGCCCCACTGGATGTTCAGGCCGACAGCAATGATCGCGTAGGCGGCCGCTTCCACGAGCATCCGCGTCGCATAGGCCGAGCCTTGCAGCGCATAGATGAGAAGCACGAGCGCCAGGAGCGCTGCGACGAGCAGGATTTCGCGGCGAAGCCCGCTGGCCGGGTGAGCACGGGAGACAGAAGCATCGGTCATCAGAACACCCGTCCCTTGAAGATGCCAGTCGGCCTGTAGATCAGAACAGCCACAAGGATGAAGAAGGGCACGACGAGCCGATATTCCGTCGGAACCATGGCGAGGCTCGCCGGGATTTCCGTGCCGGCTGGAAGCCAATCGCGGAAGGGCCGCAGTAGAACCGAGAAGTTGAAGACCGCCAGCGTCTCGGCAAAGCCGATGAGATAGCCGCCCGCGATCGCGCCATAGGGCTGGCCGATGCCGCCGACGATGGCAGCGGCGAAGATCGGCAGCAGGATGTTGTAGGCGAGGTCGGGCTTCAGCTGCACGTCCATCGCCAGCATCGTCCCCGCGATGGCGGCGAGGCCTCCACCGATCGCCCAGGTCGCCTTGACGACACGCTCGATCGGAATGCCCGTCACGCGCGCCAGATCGGGATTGTCCGAGACGGCGCGCATGGCCTTGCCAAGGCGCGAGCGCGTCAGAAACAGATGCAGCGCGATGACCGAGAGAACGGTGAGCGCGATCAGCACCAGCTGCGGCTCGGTTAGAATGATGGGGCGTCCGCCGGTCGGGATGCGATAGATCGCCTTGGGAGCCTCCAGATACATGTCGCGCGAGCCGGTGCCGCCGAACAGGCGGATCACGCCTTGGAGCATCAGCGTGACGCCGATCGACGCCATGACCAGCACGACCGGCTTCGCCCCGCGCCGGCGCAGCGGCTGATAGAAGGCCTTGTCCAGCCCGATGGCGAATAGCGCCGTCAGCCCCATCACGACAGGCAAGAGCGCCAGTACAAGCGGAATGGGCAGGCTGACGCCGAGCGTCGAAAGAAGGCCTGCCAGTGCCAGCGCGATGAAGGCGCTCGCGGTCATCATGTCGCCATGGGCGAAATGCGCAAAGCGCAGGATGCCGAAGATCAGCGTCACGCCGACCGCGCCCAGCGCATAGACCGAGCCGATGATCAGCCCGCCGACCACGCCGCGATTGATGAAGAAGATCAGCTCGTCCACGGCTGGCCCCGTTGTCTTGATGCTGGCGTCAGCCGCCGAGGAAGGATTTCGCGACGTCGGGATCGGCGAGAAGCGCCGCGCCGCTATCGGTGAATCGATTGCGCCCGCCGGCGAGCACGAAACCCTTGTGCGCGATCCCCAGCGCCTGCTTGGCGTTCTGCTCCACCATCGCGACGGTCACGCCGGTCGCGTTGATGGCGAGGATGCGATCGAAGATTTCGCTCATGAAGAGCGGTGATAGGCCGGCCGTCGGCTCGTCCAGAAGGATCAGCTTGGGATCGATCATCAGCGCGCGACCAACCGCCACCATCTGGCGCTGGCCGCCCGACAACTCGCCCGCCGGCTGGTTTTGCTTGGCCTTCAGCGGCGGGAAGATCTCGTAGACGCGATCGAGAAGGGCAGACACGTCATCCTTGCGGACATAGGCGCCCATTTCCAGGTTTTCGTGCACACTCAATGTCCGAAAGACATTGTGCTCCTGCGGCACGAAGGCCATGCGGAGAGCGCTGAGGCTCTCGGTCGGGCGGTTGGTGATGTCCTGCCCGTCGAAGGTGATGGAGCCGGAGGACACGCGCAGCAGGCCGAAAATGGCTTTGAGAGTCGTGGACTTGCCCGCGCCGTTGGGTCCGACGATAACGCCGATCTCGCCCGCTTCCAGCGAAATGTCGACACCGTTCAGGATGGTGGCCGCGCCATAGCCGGCGACGACGCCGCGAACCGAAAGAAGGCTCATGCCGTGGCTCCGGGCAGGCTGGTGGCGTGTCCCGTGGGTGAGCCGCCGAAATAGGCTTCCACCACACGCTCGTCGGCCTGGATCTCGGCGAGCGAGCCCTTCATCATGACCGATCCGGCCGCCATGACGACGACGGGGTCGCAGAGGCGGCCGATCAGGTCCATATCGTGCTCGATGACGAAGAACGTGTAGCCGCGCTCGCGGTTAAGCCGTTCGATATTGCTGGCGAGGTCGTTCAGAAGCGTGCGGTTCACGCCGGCGGCGATTTCGTCGAGCAGCACGACCTTGGCATCCACCATCATGGTCCGGCCGAGTTCGACCAGCTTCTTCTGGCCGCCAGAGAGATTGCCGGCCAGCTCGTTTTGCACATGGCCGATCTGGAGAAAGTCCACGACCTCATTGGCGCGCTCGCGCACGCCTCGCTCAAACTCTCGCACCTTGCGACCGCGAAACCAGGCGTCGAACAGGTTCTCGCCGGGCTGGCCCGCCGGCACCATCATCAGGTTTTCCAGAACGGTCAGGCGCGAGAACTCATGGGCGATCTGGAAGGTGCGCAGGAGGCCACGGCCGAAAAGCTGATGCGGCTTCAGGCCCGTGATCTCCCGACCATCCAGAAAGATGGCGCCCGAACTCGGCTCCAGATTGCCGGCCACCATGTTGAACAGGGTCGACTTACCGGCACCGTTCGGCCCGATCAGCCCGGTGATGCTTCCCTTCTCGACGGAAAGATTGCAATCGTTGACCGCCACGAAGCCGCCGAAGCGACGGGTGACGTTCTTGACTTCGATCATTGGAGCCATGACGGGTCGCTCCGTTCGGCGGGCGCATGTGATGCGACGATGAAAGGCGAAGCGGCCCCCATACGCGATGCCGGTGATTTGTCAAATCTCGAACGACCGCGAAAGGACCGGGCGCAGGGCCATTCATTCTTCAACAGACTCTTCTATCTAAAGCGGACGACTTGCATCCTCCGCGAGTCGGGAAGCTCTGGGAAAAGCCTTGTGTTGAAGTCCGGTGTCGCCTCTCATCCCCCTGCCGACCGCGTGCATTTCCGGGAGGCGATGAGCCATTTCGCCGCGCCGGTCTGTCTTGTGACGACGGATGGTCCGGCCGGCCGACGAGGCGTGACGGTGACGTCGGTCTGTTCCGTCTCGGACGAACCGCCGACGGTTCTCTTCTGCTTGAACCAAACCAGTCTGGCGAACACGCGCTTCGACCAGAACGGCGTCTTTGCGGTCAATCTTCTGGCATCCCATAACGAGCCGGTCGCGCGCGCCTTCGCGGGAGAAGGCCAGTTGGAGCTCGAAGCGCGATTTGCCGCAGGGCGCTGGACGCGTCTCGTCACGGATGCACCCGTTCTCATGGATGCGCTGATCAGCTTCGATTGCCGCGTGATCGACAGCCGCCCGGTTGCTACGCACCGCGTGATCGTCGGCGAGGTTCTGGCCATCGGGGAGCCGACCGCCGGCAACAGCCTTTTGTATCGCGCGCGAAGGTATCATAGCCTCTGAAACGGTTCCGCGCGGGCGAAGCCACTGTCATCTGGGAGGATGAAGACCGTGAGTGATCTGCCGGCCCATATCGATGAGACCATCGAACTCCTGGCGGCTGCGGACTATGTGGCCGATCGCTCGTTGGCGACGGTTCTGTTTCTGGCGCTTAGGATGGGTCGCCCCTTGTTTCTTGAAGGGGAGGCGGGTGTCGGCAAGACCGAACTCGCCAAAGTTCTGTCGAAGGCGTTAGACCGCCCGCTGATCCGTCTCCAGTGCTATGAAGGGCTCGACCTCTCGTCCGCCGTCTACGAATGGAACCACGCCGCGCAGATGATCGAAATCCGGCTGCGCGAGGTGGCCGGCGATGCCACGAGCGAGGCGCTTCGGGCGGATATTTTCTCCGAACGTTTCCTGATCCGCCGGCCCGTCCTCCAGGCGCTCGAAGGCGAAGCGGGCCGTACGCCGGTTCTGCTCATCGATGAGCTCGACCGAACGGACGAAGCCTTCGAAGCCTTTCTGCTTGAGGTTTTATCCGACCATCAGGTGAGCATTCCCGAATTCGGGACGATCCGGGCGCAAGAGCCGCCGATCGTTATCATCACGACCAACCGCACGCGTGAGATCCACGACGCGCTGAAGCGGCGCTGCCTGTATCATTGGGTCGATTATCCCAGCGCCGAGCGGGAACTGGCGATTATCAGGTTGAAGGCACCCGGCGCGAGCGATGATCTCTCCCGCGAGATCGTCAGCTACGTGCAGAAGCTGCGCGCGGCCGATCTCTTCAAATCGCCGGGCGTGGCCGAGACGATCGACTGGGCCACCGCGCTGACCGAACTCGATGCCATCGCGCTCGATCCGTCGCTGGTCTCCGACACGCTCGGGGTTCTCCTGAAATATCAAGACGACATTGCACGGATCGAGAAGGGCGAGGGCCGCGAAATCCTGAATGCGGTGAAGCGTGAACTGGCAGTCGGCTGACGACATGCCAGCGACGGGCGACTTAGGCACCAACCCGGATGGCGGCCGCTTCGGCGACAACATCGTCCATTTCGCTCGGGCGCTACGCCGTGCGGGCTTGAAGACCGGGCCGGCCGAAACGCTGGACGCGATCGAGGCGCTCCGCCTCGGCGGGATCGGCTCGCGCGAGGATGTCTATTGGGTTCTGCATTCCGTTTTCGTGCATCGGCGCGAGGACAGCACTGTCTTCGCGGAAGTCTTCGACACGTTCTGGCGGTCGCGCCAGCTGATCGAAAAAATGCTGGCTCTGTTTTCCGGTCGTGCCCCAGCACGGCCGGCCGAGAAGCGGGCGGGGGCGCAACGGGCCGCTGACGCTTTCTCTCAGGAAGCACAGCCCGGAGCCCCGCGTGAGAAGCCCATTCTCGACATCGACGCGCGTTTTTCCATGTCGGGTGACGACGTGCTGCGAACCAAGGATTTCGCGCAGATGACGGCGGCGGAGCTGGAGGACGCCAAGCGAGCCGTGCGCCGCATCGCCTTCTCGGGCGACGAGCGGCGTACACGCCGCTTCCGCCCGGCTCCTCATGGCGAGCGGATCGATATGCGCGAAAGCCTGCGCGCCAGCGTGCGAACCGGCGGCGCCTTGCTTCTACCGAAATGGCGAACCGCCCGAACGCGTCCGCCGCCACTCGTGGTGCTCGCCGATATTTCCGGCTCCATGAGCCAGTATAGCCGGCTGTTCCTGCATTTCTTTCACGCGATCACAGCGCATCGCCGGCGTGTCCATACGTTTCTGTTTGGGACGCGGCTGACCAATATCACGCGCGAACTGACCCGCCGCGACCCGGATGAAGCGGTCGATCGTGCGGCATCGGCCGTGCGGGACTGGTCGGGCGGAACAAGGATCGGCGAGGCTTTGGAAATCTTCAACAAGGTTTGGTCGCGCCGCGTCCTGTCCGGCGGCGCGACGGTGCTACTGATCACCGATGGTTTGGAACGCGATCAGACGGAACGACTGGAAGAGGCGATGGTGCGGCTCCATTTGTCCTCCCGTCGGCTCATCTGGCTGAACCCGCTGCTGCGGTTCGACGGGTTCGAGGCCAAGGCCAAGGGAATGAGGGCGATGCTGCCGCATGTCGATGAGTTTCGCCCCGCCCACTCCGTCGCCTCGTTGGATGCGCTCTGCCAAGCTCTAACGGAAAACCGGGCGAATCGCGGCCACCTATCGCCGCAGCACTGGTTGCGCTCCGATCCGTTGAACCGCGAGATGGCTTGAGGACGAGACGATGGAAACGCTGCATGCATTGAGCGACGTCCTGCAAATCGCCGAAGACTGGAGCCGGGACGGGCCCGGCGTCGCCTTGGCCACCGTCGTGGAAACCTGGGGCTCGGCGCCGAGACCCGTTGGGAGCCATCTGGTGATCGATGCCGCCGGGGACTTCGCCGGGTCCGTTTCCGGCGGCTGTGTCGAAGGCGCGGTGGTGGCGGAAGCGCTGGACGTGATTGAAACCGGCGCGCCACGCATGCTGGAATTCGGCGTGGCGGACGAAACAGCCTGGCGGGTTGGCCTGTCCTGCGGCGGGCGCATCTGCGTCTATGTCGAGAAGGTGGCCTGATGGATCTCGCGCTTCTCAAGGCCTTGAACGAAGAGCGCCTCGCTCGCCGCGCCTGCATTCTGGTCACGGATCTGACCAGCGGCGCGCAGCGCCTCGTTCGCGAGGCCGAGGTCGAAGCGGACGATCTCGCGCCGGACCTTTCGAAAGCACTTCGAAGTGGAAAGTCTGGGCGGCGGGGCGATGACCTCTTCCTGAACGTGCATCTGCCTCCACCGCGCATCGTCGTGATCGGGGCGGCGCATATCTCGCAGGCCTTGGTGCCCATGGCGGAACTCGCGGGGTTCGACATCGAGATCATCGACCCGCGCACGGCGTTCGCGACACCCGAGCGCTTTCCTGGCGTTCGCCTCCAAGCCGAATGGCCTGACCTCGTCCTGAAGGATCGGCCGCTCGATTCCTATTGCGCGCTGGTGGCCGTGACGCACGATCCCAAGATCGATGATTTGCCACTGATCGAAGCGATCAAGGCCGGCTGTTTCTATATCGGCGCGCTGGGAAGCCGGAAGACCCATGCCAAACGGCTGGAGCGGCTGGCCGCAGCGGGGCTGCCGGACCATAAGACGGCTCGGATCGAAGCGCCGATCGGGCTCGACATCGGTGCTTCGACGCCCGCCGAAATTGCGGTGGCGATCCTCGGCTCGGTTATTTCCGCTTTTCGCAAGCGGAAGATGCACGCCGAGCGGCGCGGCGAAACGGAGGCGTCGTGAAGTTCGGGCCGGTCGAGAGTCGGTCAGCTCAAGGCTGCATTCTCGCCCACGCGACGCAGGTCGGCGGCAGCAAACTGCCCAAGGGGCGGTGTCTGACGTCAGATGATGTGGAGCGTCTTCTGGCGGCCGGGATCGATCGCGTCATCGTCGCACGGCTTGGTCCAGACGATCTGCCCGAAGACGAGGCCGCCGCCACGATTGCCGACGCCCTGGCGAGCGACGAGATCGGCGCGGCGCCGGCCGCCACGGGCCGAGCCAATCTCTTCGCGGGCGAGGCCGGGGTGTTTCTCGCCGATCGCCGTCTGGTGAATGCGATCAACCGCGTTCATCCCGGCATCACGCTCGCGACGCTCGACGATTTCGCGAGCGTCGAGGCCGGCCGCATGGTCGCGACGGTGAAGATCATTCCGCTGGCCGTGCCGCGTGCTACGGTCGAGCAGGTCGCCGACTTGCTGGCCGGCGAGGCGGCGTTCCGCCTCGCGCCGTTTCGCGGGCGCGGCGTCGGCTTGGTGCAGACCGTTCTTCCAGGGATGAAGCCCAGCATTCTCGACAAGACAGCCTCCGTGCTGGCTGAACGGTTGAAGCGAACGGGCTCGAATATCCTGCGGGAGGGGCGGGTCGGGCATGACGAAAACGAATTGAGGCGAGCCCTCTCGCAGGCTCACCCGGACGAAGCGATGACAATCGTCTTCGGGGCTTCGGCCGTGATCGACGAGGATGATGTCATCCCGGCTGCGATCCGGCTGGCCGGCGGCCAAGTCGATCACCTCGGTATGCCCGTCGATCCCGGCAATCTCCTGCTGCTGGGGCATCTTGGAGAGCGGATCGTCATCGGCGCACCGGGCTGCGCGCGCAGTCCGCGTGAGAACGGATTCGACTGGGTTCTCGACCGCTTGTTGGCCGATCTTCCCGTCTCGTCGCGGGAGTTGACGGGTCTTGGCGTGGGAGGCCTGCTGATGGAAATCGCCTCGCGCCCGCAGCCTCGCGAGATCAATCGCTTGGAGGCCCGTACCCCGAGGGTCGCGATCGTCGTCCTAGCGGCAGGCCGCTCCAGTCGCATGGGCGGGCCGAACAAACTCCTCGCGAGGTTCGATGGTCAGCCGCTCCTTCGCCGCTCCGTGGAAACGGCGCTGGCGTGCGGCGCGGTATCGGTCCACGTCGTTCTGGGTCACAGGTCGAGCGAGTTGAGGCGCGCGATCGAAGGGCTGGACGTCGTGCTACACGACAACCCCGATTATGCCGAAGGCCTATCGACCTCGCTCAAACGCGGCTTCGAAGCCGCCTCCCAGGATGCCGATGGCGTCCTCGTCATGCTTGCCGATCAGCCCCTTCTGACGTCCTCCCATCTCGACACGCTGATCGCAGCCTTCGAACCCTCCGGCGAAGGTTCGATCGTTCTGGCCTGCGACGGAGAGCGACGCGCCAATCCCGTGATTCTGTCGAGTGATTTCCGCAATGACATCGCCAGACTCGAGGGCGATGTCGGTGCGAGACAACTCGTGCAGCAGCATCACGACATCGTTCGCGAGATCGACATCGGCCCCGCCGCCTCGTTCGACGTCGATACGCCCGAACTGATGGAGCAAGCGGGAGGCATTCTCCCCCCGGCTTGATCCATCAGTTCGGCGGTGCGCGGGTCGTTCGATCCGTCTGAGCCGTTCCGCCATGCCGTTTGCGGCTGGCCTCTTTCTGGCAGCGATCCGAGCAGTAGAGAACCTGATCCCAGGTGCGCGCCCAAGCCTTGCGCCAAACCATCGGCTTTTGGCATTCGCGGCAGAGTTTGGAGGGGAGATCGGATTTCTTTTTCATTTTCGGCATGAGGCGGAGATGGTCTGTCGCTGGACCGAGACCAGCGCCCTGCGGCAACTTACCTCTATGGTTGGCCTTTCGCGTTGCACAAATTTTGTGCCGGCCTCTTAATTAGCTAAACCGCAAGGCTTCGTTAAGCTTGGGGGCGCAGCCTTGTCTTAGGCGCAGTTCAGCGCCGCCTGCGAAAGGATGCGACATGCCGACTGCACGCGTGCCCGACCCGCAATTCCGGAAGATGCTTTCGGGCTTCGGAATGACCTTTGCGGAGATCCTCTACCGGATGCCGGATCATCCGAGCTTCCTGCAAAGCTTCTCCTGGCAGTTCGAGGATATGGCGCCGGACTATCCGCGCCTGCGCCGCTTTCTCGACCACTGGGAGTGGGAAATCGAAGCGAAGATCCATTCGGTTCGCATCTCGCACGAGCGGCTCATCCGCCCGCAGGAAATCCGCCTCATGCGCGAGGTCGGACATCTGCATTGATCACATCAGGCGCAGGCTCTTGAAACTCGTGTGCCCGTTGCGGCCGATGATCAGATGATCGTGGACGGTGATGCCGAGCGGTCGGCATGTGTCCACGATGATCTTGGTCATCTCGATATCGGCATTGGACGGCGACGGGTCGCCTGACGGGTGATTGTGCACGAGCACGAGCGCACAAGCCGAAAGCTCCAGTGCGCGTCGAATGATCTCTCGCGGATAGACTGGGGTATGGTCGACCGTGCCGGTCTGCTGCACCTCGTCTGCGATCAGCGCGTTTTTCTTGTCGAGAAAGAGAACACGAAACTGCTCGCGCGTCTCATGCGCCATCGCCGCATAGCAATAGTCGATAACGGCCGACCAAGACGACAAAACCTCGCGCGAGCGCAGGCCGGAGCGAATGGCGCGCTGAAGGAGGGCGGCGATGATGCGAAGATCCAAGGCAGAGGACCGACCCATTCCGTCCACTTCCTGAAGGAGATGGATCGGCGCGTTCAACACATCTTCCAGCGTGCCGAAACGCTGGAGCAATGCCTTGGCGATCGGTTTCACGTCCCGTCGCGGAATGGAGCGGAACAGGACGAGTTCCAGAAGCTCGTAGTCGGCGAGAGCCGTCGCGCCAGCGTCCGCGAACCGATCGCGCAGCCGGTCGCGATGCCCGTCATGATGCTTGGGTTCGGGCGCGGGTTTGGCGGGCGCGACAGGTATGGGTTCGGCCGTCCGAAAAAGCTCGGTCGGCAGGAAGCCCGAGGCTTCATTCAGTCCCTTGCGATCCTTGCGGGGCGGCACCGGCAGCGAGCTTTCAGGCGGAGATTTCTGCCAGACGCTCGGCCGAGAAGCCGGGCATGTCGAGCCCGGCCGGAGAATAGGTGAAGACCTCGCACCCACCCTCGGTCACGCCGACCGTGTGTTCGTACTGCGCCGTCAGGCTGCGGTCGCGCGTCACAGCCGTCCAGCCGTCGGGCAGAACCTTCACATGCGGGCGACCGAGATTGATCATCGGTTCGATCGTAAAGATCATGCCCGGACGCATCTCCACGCCTTCGCCGCGCCGGCCATAATGCAGGATATTGGGCGAATCGTGGAACAGTTTGCCGACGCCATGGCCGCAGAAATCGCGCACGACGGAGCAGCGCTCGCCCTCGGCATAATCCTGAATCGCCGCGCCGATATCGCCGATATGGCCGCCCGGCTTGACCTCTCGAATGCCCAGAACGAGCGAGCGATAGGTGATTTCGCAAAGCCGCTCGGCCGCGCGCTTCACCTTGCCCACCAGATACATACGCGAGGAATCGCCGTAGAAGCCATCGACGATGAATGTCACGTCGATATTCACGATGTCACCTTCGCGCAGCGGCTTGTCGTTCGGAATACCGTGGCACACGACATGATTGATCGAGGTGCAGACGCTTTTCATGTAGCCGCGATAGTTGAGGGTCGCGGGCAAGGCACCGGCATCCATCGCGAACTGAAACACGAAATCGTCGATCGCCTGCGTGGTGACGCCGGGCTTCACGAGATCGGCGAGCTTGTCGAGGCAGGTCGCCGTCAGCAGGCAGGCGCGGCGCATCCCCTCGAATGCTTCGGCTCCGTAAAGGCGGATCGAGCCGGTGTTGCGCAGGGGCTGGGCTTCGGCTTCAAGATAGATGGTCATCGGGCAGCAATTCGATCCAAGACCGCGACAAGGCGGTGTTTTCTGGAGATGTCGCACCGATAGGCCCCGGCTTCAACCCCGCCCGCTCTGTGCGGCAGCGTGGACGGCCAGAGCGGAACCGGATCGGTTCGTTCAACCTCTGACGTAGCGCCCCGGCGCGTTTTCGATCGGTGTGAGAACGCCGCCGCCCGGCTCGCGCGCCGGTACACGCTCTCCGGCCATCGGCTCGATCCAGATCTGCCAATGCGGCCACCAAGAGCCGGGCGTTTCTTCGGTCGTGTTCCACCAATCCTGAAAGCTCACGTCCCGCGACGGCGCGGCCCCGGTCCAGAAGCGGTACTTCTGCTTGGATGGCGGATTGACGACGCCGGCGATGTGGCCTGACGCGGCGACCACATAGGTGGATGGTGCGCCGAAGGCGAGGCTTCCCTCATAAACGCTGATCGCGGGCGCGATGTGATCCTCTTTGGTCGCGAGATGGTAGACCGGCAGATCGATGGTCGAAAGGTCGAGACGAACGCCGCCGATCTCCATCTCCTTGCGGGCCAGCCGATTCTCGAAATAGCAGGCGCGCAGATAGAAGAGGTGGTTGGCCTTGGCCATGCGCGTGGCGTCGGCATTCCAGAAAAGAAGGTCGAACGGCGCGGGCTCTTTGCCCTTCAGATAATTGCTGACGACATAGGGCCAGATCAGCTCGCCCGAGCGCAGGAGATTGAAGGTCGCCGCCATGCGCGTACCTTCGAGATAGCCGCGCTCCATGGTCTTTTCGAGCTCGGCTAGTTGCTGCTCGTCCACGAAGACCTTGAGGTCACCCGAATGGCGAAAGTCGATCTGGGTCGTCAGAAAGGTCGCGGAGCGGATGCGCTCGTCGCCTCGCGCCTTGAGATAGGGCAGCGCCGCGCCCAGAAGCGTGCCACCCACGCAATAACCGACGGCATTCACCTCGCTTTCGCCCGTCACCTGCTGAACGGTGTCGAGGCCGAAGACGAGACCTTCCTCGACATAGTTCTGCCAGTCCTTGTCTGCGTGCCGGGCATCCGGATTCACCCAGGAGATCACGAACACGGTATGGCCCTGCTCGACCATCCAGCGGATCAGAGATTTTTCCGCGTTGAGATCGAGAATGTAGAAGCGGTTGATCCAGGGCGGCGAGATCAGGATCGGCCGTTTGAACACCGTCTCGGTGGACGGCGCATATTGGATGATCTGGCACAGTTCGTTTTCCGCGATCACCTTGCCGGGCGTGGTCGCGACGTTCTCTCCGACTTTGAAACTGTTCTCGCAGGACTGGCGCAGCTTCAGGAAGCCTTCGCCGCGCGCCATATCCTCTGCGAACATGCGCATCCCGCGAACGAGATTCTCGCCGTTTTCGGCCATGGTCTCGCGATACAGTTCGGGATTGGTGGCGAGGAAATTGGCGGGCGACAGCGCGTTCACGATGGCGCGGGTGTAGAAGATCGCCTTGTGCCGCGTGTGCGGATCGACCCCTTCGGCATCCTGCGCCAAGCCGTTGGCCCATTCGCTGACGACACCATAACTCTCCCGCAGGAAGGCGAAGAGCGGGTGGCGCTGCCAATCTTCGTCGGCAAAGCGTTTGTCCGGCGCGGGCGGGGCAACCGGCTGGCCCGCTGCGCGAGCCATGGAATTGGCCCAGATGCCCATGAAGCCCGACATCAGCTTGGCCTGGGCCTGAAACGCGCGCTGGTGGTCGCTCAGCCAATAGTCTCCGACCTCCGACAGAGTCGAGACGACGTCCGTGTAGCTAATCGGCCCATCGCGCACTTCGCCCCGTTCGCGCGGCTCCACCCACGCGGCCGCCGCCTTGCCGAGATGTTCGAGCATCCGCGCCGCGTTGCGCGCGAAGGCCTCGGGGTCGCGCACGGCATAGCCTTGGAAACTATCGATCCCGGCTTGGAAGGGGGCGGAGCGTTGGTCGTTCATGAAGTCTCCTCGTCGGTCGGAGATAAGCATGTTTTGGTGATCGTTTCAGCGATTGCCAGCGTTTCCGCTCCGGTTTTCGTCGCGGCATTGCAGCAAGACACGCGATGGAACGGCACCATTCCCAAGGGCGCGTGGTTTAGGTAAAGAGAACGCGGTGTGGAGCGGGAAGCGGTGTATGGCAATGCTACGGTTGAGAATGGCGGCGACGCTCGCCCTTATCGGCGCGCCTCTCTCGGCCTGCCAGCCGCTTTTGCCGCGCGACGACACGCCCACCATTCTTCCGCGTCTGGGCGCTGCGCCAGCCTCCGGCCCGTCGGCCCAGCGGCTCGATGAAAATGGCTATCCATTGATCGGCGCATTCCCCAAGGCGGCGGCGCCGCAGGTTTCGAACGAAGAGGTACAGGCGACGCGCGACCGTTTTGCGAATGTTGCCGCACGCGCCACGCCACCCAACGACGCCGCCTATCAGCGCCGTGTCGGCGAACTCAGCCAGATCGCGGCGCAGCAGCAGAGCGAAGCCGAAGCGCGGCTTCGAGCGGCGACCACCGGATCGGCGGCGGACGCCGCCAGCAGCCGGGCGCAGTAGAGCGCCGCCGACCGAACCCAAGGTCGATGTGCCCGGCTTCAGCGGACGCTCAAAGCGAGTGAACAGTGACGCGCGCCTCCCCATGGCCCAGCGCGTCCGATCGTCCGTACCGATTCGAAAGCAAATCCCATGACCGAAGAATTCCACAAAGTCCGCCGTCTCCCTCCCTATGTCTTCGAGGAGGTGAACAAGAAGAAGGCGGCCGCTCGCGCGCGCGGCGTCGATATTATCGATCTCGGTATGGGCAACCCGGACCTGCCGACACCGTCCTTCGTGGTGGACAAGCTCTGCGAGGCGATTCGCGATCCGCGCACCCATCGCTATTCCGCCTCCAAGGGCATTGCCGGCCTGCGCCGCGCCCAGGCCGCCTATTACGCGCGCCGCTTCAATGTGAAGCTCAATCCCAACACGCAGATCGTCGCGACGCTGGGCTCCAAGGAAGGCTTCGCCAATATGGCGCAGGCGATCACCGCGCCCGGCGATGTCGTGCTCTGCCCGAACCCGACCTATCCGATCCACGCCTTCGGCTTCCTGATGACGGGCGGAACGATCCGCTCAATTCCGGCCCGCCCTGACGAGGACTTCCTGCGGGCGATTGACCGCGCAGTGCGCCATTCGATCCCCAAGCCCATCGCGATCATCCTGAACTATCCGTCGAACCCAACGGCCTATGAGGCGACGCTGGACTTCTACGCAGAGGTCGTGAAATTCGCCAAAGAGCATGAGATCATCATTCTCTCCGATCTCGCCTATGCCGAAATCTTCTTCGACGGCGCGCCGCCGCCCTCCGTCCTCGAAGTACCCGGCGCGATGGATGTGACGGTCGAGTTCACCTCCATGTCCAAGACTTTCTCCATGCCCGGCTGGCGCGTGGGATTCGCCGTGGGCAACGAGCGCCTGATCGCGGCTCTGGCGCGCGTGAAGTCCTATCTCGACTATGGCGCCTTCACGCCGATCCAGGTGGCCGCTACGGCCGCGCTGAACGCCGGCGATGCGGCCATCGAAGAGGTGCGCTCGGTGTATCGCCATCGCCGCAACGTTCTGGTCGAATCCTTCGGTCGCGCCGGCTTCCATGTCCCGCCGCCGTCCTCGACCATGTTCGCCTGGGCGCAGATCCCCGAGGCCTACCGGCATATGGGGTCGGTGGAATTTTCGAAAATGCTGATCGAGAAGGCCGATGTTGCGGTCGCTCCGGGTGTCGGCTTCGGCGAATATGGCGACGATTTCGTCCGCATCGCTCTGGTCGAGAACGAGCATCGCATTCGGCAAGCCGCCCGAAACCTGCGACGCTTCCTTGCAACGGAGCAGGATCAGGGCCAAAAGGCCGCAGCCGGCGCTTAACGCGCGACGGCTGCAGCAACCCATTCGCAGAGCTTTGACCCAAGGACATATCATGGATCGCCCGATGCGGCTCGGCATTGCCGGGCTCGGTACGGTCGGCGCCTCGCTCGCCCGGCTGATCGCCTCGAACAAGGATGCCTATGCATTGCGCGCCGGGCGCCCGGTCGAACTCGTCGCGGTTACCGCGCGGGATCGCTCGAAGGATCGTGGCGTCGATTTGTCCGGGGTCGAGTGGTTTGACGATCCGGTCGCTCTGGCGTCTCATGCTGAGATCGACCTCTTCGTGGAGCTCGTGGGTGGGGCCGAAGGGGCTGCCTTCGACAGTGTGAAGGCCGCGTTGAATCGTGGCCTTCCGGTCGTTACCGCCAACAAGGCGTTGCTCGCCCATCATGGCGTGCAACTGGCCAAGCTGGCGCAGCGCAAAGGAACGACCATCTTCTTCGAGGCGGCCGCCGCTGGCGGCATCCCCATCATCAAGACGATGCGCGAGGGCCTGCGCGGCAACAAGGTCAGCCGCGTCTATGGCATTCTGAACGGCACCTGCAATTACATGCTGACGCGCATGGAGCGGGAGGGCATCGCGTTCGACGACTGCCTGAAGGACGCGCAGCGTCTGGGCTATGCCGAGGCCGACCCGACCTTCGACATCGGCGGTTTCGACGCGGCCCACAAATTGGCGCTTCTGACCTCGCTCGCCTTCGGCTGCGAGATCGACCTCGATTCGATCTTCATCGAGGGCATCGAGGCGGTGACGACCGAAGATATCGAGGCGGCGGCCGATCTCGGCTATCGCATCAAACTTCTGGCCGTCGCCCAGCGCACGGAATCGGGCATCGAGCAGCGTGTTCATCCGACCATGATCCCGGCCCATTCGGCCTTGGCTCAGGTCGATGGCGTGACGAACGCTGTGGCCGTAGACACCGATCTTCTCGGCTCGATCCTCCTGGTCGGGCCGGGGGCGGGCGGCAGTGCGACGGCCTCGGCCGTTCTGTCGGATGTTCTGGACGCTGCGCGGGGCGTTTCCATGCCGGCCTTCGGTCTGGAGCCTGCAAGTCTCGCGCCCTACAAGCGGGCCCGGATGCGCGCGCATGAGGGCGGCTATTACATCCGCCTCAGCGTTCTGGATCGTGTCGGCGCTTTTGCCTCGATCGCGCGCCGCATGGCGGAGAACGAGATTTCTCTGGAATCCATCGTCCAGCGCAAGCGAGACGGTGCGGGCGAGCGGGACGCCGCGCCCGTCATCCTGATCACCCATGAGACGACGGAAGCGGCGGTTCGCAAAGCGCTCGATGCCGTCTCGAAGGATGGCCACCTCAAGAGCGAGCCCCGCATGGTTCGTATCGAGGCTTTGGACTAAGAAAAAAGGCAGGAGCGCCTATCATATGTCGGCAACGGAACGCCGACATATCGGGCCTTAGCTCTCGAGCCGGAGGATGGAAGCGATGTCGGAGCGAGTGGACGAAGACTTGCAGTCGCTCGACCGTGTTCTGTCGATCGAGATCGCGCGTGTGACCGAGCGTGCCGCCGTGGCCGCCGCGACGCTTCGCGGGCGCGGCGACGAGCGGGCGGCCGACCGCGCGGCCGTCGATGCCATGAAGCGTGAACTGGCAGCCTTGGCCATCCAAGGCACGATCGTGGTGGGCGAGGGTGAGAAGGATCAAGTGCCCTCGCTCTATATCGGCGAACAGATCGGCGCCGGCGGCTTCTCGGCCGACGTGGCGCTCGACCCGCTCGAGGGCACGACGCTTTGCGCCAAAAGTCTGCCCGGCGCTCTGACGATCCTCGCCATCGCGCGACAGGGAAGCCTGATGCACGCGCCCGATGTCTATATGGAGAAGATCGCGGTCGGTCCGGGCTTTCCCGATGGCATTGTCAGTTTGGACCGCAGTCCGGCAGACAATCTCAACGCACTGGCCGCCGCAAAAGGCGTGTCGGTCGGTCAGATCACGGCCTGTATTCTCGATCGCCCGCGCCACGCGAAGCTGATCGAGTCGATCCGCGAAACCGGCGCGGCGATCCGGCTGATCGGCGACGGGGACATTGCGGGCGTGATCCAAACCACCAGTCCCGCAGAGACCGGCATCGACATCTATATGGGGATTGGCGGCGCACCGGAGGGTGTTCTCGCGGCGGCGGCTTTGGCCTGTATGGGTGGCCAGATGGAAGGTCGTTTGCAACTCAACACCGGCGAAAAGCGCACCCGAGCCGAGAAGCTCGGTCTCGGCGATCCCGACCGCATCTATCGGCTGGCCGATATGGTGCGGGGCGACGTCGTGTTTGCCGCAACGGGTGTGACCGACGGTAATCTCTTGGACGGCGTTCGCTTCCACCAGGGGCGGATCGAGACGCATACGCTGGTGATGCGGATGCAGACGCGAACGATCCGCGATATTCGCGCACGCCATTACGAGTTCGAAAAATTCGGGCTTTGACGCAAGGCTAATGGCTTCTGCTCGCTGAAAGCGATGGGGGATCATCATGGCCGCGTCACGCCCATATAGGCAGATATGACCGCCGAGCACAGAACGTTTCTTCAAGTCGAGCAGTCGGCGTCTCGCCGTCGCTGGGTTCACGCATTGAACCTTCGAGATGAGGCGGCGGCCTCGCGGATCGCGCAGCTTCACGCGATACCCGATATGGTGGCTCGCGTTCTGGCAGCTCGGCGCGTCGGACCGGACGAGGCGGCGCGCTTTCTGGAGCCTACTATCCGCGACCTCATGCCGGACCCGTCCAGCCTGACGGATATGGACAAGGCGGCTGCGCGTCTGGCCGACGCGATCGCCCGCCGAGAGAAGGTCGCGATCTTCGGCGACTACGACGTGGACGGCGCGGCTTCATCGGCCTTGCTCGCTCGTTATCTCCAGCATTTCGGCCTCGACCCCATCGTGCGCATTCCCGACCGTCTGACAGAGGGTTACGGACCCAATCCCAACGCCATGCGGGACCTGATGGACGCTGGCGCGCGGCTGATCGTAACCGTCGACTGCGGTACGGGCAGCTTCGAAGCGCTGGAGGCCGTCGCCGCGCGGCGGGTCGATCTGCTTGTTCTCGACCATCATCAGACGGGCGGCCTTCTGCCGCCCGCCCATGCCATCGTCAATCCGAACCGGCAGGACGATCTCTCGCAGCAAGGGCATCTTTGCGCGGCGGGCGTGGTGTTCGTGACGCTCGCGGCCGTATCGCGCGAACTTCGCCGTCGCGGCTACGATCCGTCCAGCCTGCCGCCCCTCATGGACGATCTCGATCTCGTTGCCTTGGCGACGGTCTGCGACGTCGTGCCACTGCAAGGATTCAACCGGGCGCTGGTGGTGCGCGGGCTGGCCACCATGCGCCATCTCCGCAAACCGGGCATCAAGGCTCTCGCTGAAATCGCGCGCCTGTCCGGTCCGATCGACACGTTCCATCTCGGCTTCCTTCTCGGCCCGCGCATCAACGCGGGCGGTCGCATCGGCGAAGCCCATTTGGGCACAAGGCTTCTCGTAACGTCGGACGATCTGGAGGCGCGCGCGCTCGCCGAGCAACTCAACCTCCTGAACGCCGAGCGTCAGGCCATGGAACGCGTGATGCTGGACGAAGCCGAGGCCGAGATTCGAACGGAAATTGGGACGGGTGAGGGGCCCTCGGTCCTGATCGCCGCCCGCGCGAACTGGCATCCGGGAATCGTCGGGCTTCTGGCAGCGCGTCTCAAAGAGCGCTTCTCGCGCCCGGCTTTCGCCATTTCCTTCGACGCGACCGGCCGTGGAACGGGATCAGGGCGCTCGATCCCCGGTTTCGATCTCGGACGCTTTGTGCGGCGCGCGGTCGAGACGGGAATTCTCGTGAAAGGGGGCGGACATGCGATGGCCGCCGGTTTGACGATCGAGCGCGCGCGTCTGGGGGACTTCCGCGCTTTGGCGGAGGAACAGGCCGGCAAGGTCGTTCCGGACCTGATGGCGAGCGATGTCATTGAGATCGACGCGGCCATGTCCGCTTCGGCGCTGTCGTCCGAGACCTATTCGCTGGTGGAGAAGGCAGGCCCTTATGGCGCGGGTCATGCCGCGCCCATTTTCGCCTTGCCGCGACATCGCCTGATCCAGGCGTCCTATGTCGGGACGGGTGGTCACATTCGGATGACATTGAAGGCTGCCGATGGTGCGCAGGCGTCCGCCATCGCCTTCCGGGTCGAAGGGACGCCCCTCGGTGAGGCGTTGATGGCGTCACGAGACAGGGCGATCCATGTGGCTGGGACGCTGTCCATGGACCGCTATGGCGGGCGTGAGAAAGTGACGATGCGGGTCGTAGATATGGCTATCCCGTCGGAGTGACACAGGTTCGGAGCCTGATCGACCAACGATCCTCGCTCAGCCCAAAGTGAGCGAACCCATTGCGTGCCTAGTCGGGCGAACGCCGCAAGACACAAACTAGATCATATTACGGAGGCTTGTGGTACGCCCGAGGGGAATCGAACCCCTCTCTCCACCGTGAAAGGGTGGCGTCCTAACCGATAGACGACGGGCGCGGACAAGGGCGTCTATAAGGTGAGTCGCGTGTTATGGCAAGCCATTATTGCACTTCAAAGACGCACCACCGCTCGGTAAGCGGCACACAAAAGGAGCCCGAGCCAAACTCGGAAGCACGCTTGAATGGCTTGAGACGGACAGAAGAGTGGTACGCCCGAGGGGAATCGAACCCCTCTCTCCACCGTGAAAGGGTGGCGTCCTAACCGATAGACGACGGGCGCGGACGAGGGTCTCTATAAGGTGAGTCGCGTATTATCGCAAGCCATCATTGCAATTCGAGGACACGCCACCGCTCGAAAAACAACGCTCATAACGAGACCGAGCCAAACTCGGAAACACGCTTGAATGGCTTGATACGGGAAGAATGTGGTACGCCCGAGGGGAATCGAACCCCTCTCTCCACCGTGAAAGGGTGGCGTCCTAACCGATAGACGACGGGCGCGGACGAGTGTTCGTATGCAAGGAACGAAGCAGATTCGCAAGCCCCCTTGAATGAAAATCACCCGGTTCGGCGCATGCCTCGGCACGGCCAATTCCAGTCCCGGCGCGGGCCGACATCAATATGGATGGAGGCCGTATGGCAATAGGTCCCGACGCCGCCGCGCACGGGCAAAGCGCGCACGAAGCGAGCCACTTCCTGCCCATTGACGCCCGGCACATGCAGGTCGGCGGCCTTGCATTGCATATGCAGCGATGCCTTCGCGCCGTTGACGCGGCGATTATGCGACGGTGAACGGAAGCCTGACGTGATGACCACCTTCTGATGAAAGCGCGTCTCGATCTGCGAGATCAGCGACATCAGATTGGAGTCGAAGCAATTCGTCACGACGTCTTCCCGCTGGATCAGAAGGCCACTCGGCGCGAGGCGTGCGATGCCGCTGAGCGACGCCAGCTGATAGCTGTCTCCGAGATCGTCGATCAGTTCCGAATCCACCGACGCGCGCTGGCCGATTTCGAAGAGGGACTTGGGGTTGACGCCGGGAAGCCCATTGTCGGCCGGGCTCTGCTTGTCGTCGCTTCCCGCCTGATGAATGATAACCCGCTTGCTCTTGGTGCGATCGGCGTTGCGCAAGGGGACCTTGGCCTCGGACTGCGTATAGAGCGATGCGTAAAGAGAATGATCCGCTTCTGGCCCGCCGCTGCGCGGCTGCGAGAAGGCCGTAACGACCGGCGCCGAAAGTGGCGTCAGCAGGCTGCGCGATTTGGCGTCTGCCGGCCGATCAGCGGTCGCTACCTGCATTGGCGCCTGACGATCAGCAGGGGCGGGGGCTGCGATCGATTTGGCGATATCGCCCGACGCCACCTTTCGGAGCGTCTCCGCCTGTTTTTTGGCCGGTTCCACTGGACTGAGCGCTGCCGCCTCAGGAGGGCTGGTGACGTCGGGCGTCGACTTTCCATCCGATTGGATGATCGATGCGATGTCCTTGGGTTCGTTCGCCTTCGGGGCATGAGAGAATCCGAAGGCCGATGTTTCATCGACAGCGGACACACATCCCGTCACCAGGGACGAGGCACTCGCGAGGCCCGCGACAATCCAAACGCAACGCGCTTGTCGCCAGTAACTCTTGGTCGTCAATCGCTCGTCCACCCTTTGATGCGTCGCAGAACCGGCGTCTTAAAGAACAGCGCCGATCCGAGGATCGGCGCGACCGGCCTTGCGAGCGTCTCAAGTTCCCATGCGCCCGCCTGTTCGGCGCAGCTCCTGACATGGCGAAACATTAACACCGAATGAAGCCGGGTGCCACTACTCGGCGCCTCACCAGGAACCTGTGTTCTCCATGCTCGCCCAAGGTTCCTGCGGCGGCTTGCTCGAACCTTTCTGGAGAAGTTCGAACGATATATTGTCGGGCGACTTCACGAAGGCCATGCGCCCGTCGCGCGGCGGCCGATTGATGGTGATGCCCGCATCCATCAAGCGCTGGCACGTTTCGTAGATGTCGTCGACCTCATAGGCGAGGTGGCCGAAATTCCGGCCACCGCTGTAGGTTTCCGGGTCCCAATTATAGGTCAGTTCCAGAAGCGGGGCGCTCTGTGCGCGACCTGTTTCGACGTCGTCCGCCGCTGCGAGAAAAATCAGTGTGAATCGACCCGCTTCGCTTTCCGAGCGCCTGATTTCCACCATGCCCATATGGCGGCAGTAGAAATCGAGAGAGCGATCGATGTCGGTGATCCGAACCATAGTGTGGAGATAGCGCAAGGATTCCCCCGTCGTAATGTGTTCGCGCTATCTGGTGCCCGAAACGATGCCGAAAAGGGTTCGGCGGAATTGTTCCGGTCTCCCGCCAATTTCGGACAGTTTATTTCGCAGAGCATCCGTTAGCTGCGACTGTGACGTAAGGGGATCGCCTGTCGGGAAAATCGTTAAAATTCGACCAAAAGGATTTCCAAAAGCACTTGATTATCTATTCTCATCAAAAGAGGCGGTGTCGAAGGACGATTGGCGGCGAATCGATGTGAGACCAGCGTGTCGCATGCGGTTTGGACAGGGGTGGAAATGCGTGTTGTGTATCGGCAAGCGAAGCGATGGCCCATATGACGGGGCACGCCTGTTCTTGCCCCACCGAAACGACTGACGGTCACGCGGAACTGGCGGAGCCGGCGCAGGTCGTATCCGGTCGCATCAAATGGTTCGATGTCGCGAAAGGGTTCGGGTTCGTCGTGCCCGATGACGGATCGGCGGATATCCTTCTCCATGTAACCTGCCTGCGGAGGGATGGTTATTCCACCGTTCTCGAGGGCGCGACCATTGTCTGTGAGGTTCAGAAAGGCGGACGTGGGCTTCAGGCTTCGCGCGTTGTTTCCATGGATGCGTCGACGGCCGTTTCGTCCGGCACAGTTGGCGCCCCGATGCGAACCCATGTTCAAGTCGATCCGTCGAGTGATCTGGAGCTGGCGAGCGTCAAATGGTTCAATCGGACCAAAGGCTACGGCTTCCTCTCGCGTGGCGAGGGCACCGAGGACATTTTCGTCCATATGGAAACGCTGCGTCGTTATGGCATGACGGAGCTACGACCCGGCCAGTCGGTGCTTGTCCGATTCGGTCTCGGCTCGAAAGGCTTGATGGCAGCCGAAATCCAACCTCTTGGGCCGACTGCTGACGAACACGGCGGTGAAGAAACATGATGCTACGGACCAAATCGACAGTCGCGGCCCTGGGATTGGCGGCACTGGCCATTGCGGGCGTCCTGGCCGTCACCACGCAATCCTCGGGGTCTACCGCAACACTGGTGACTTCGAAAGGGCGCTTTCCGATCGAGGTTGAAGTGGCCGATACCCCGGGTCAGCGCGAAGTCGGCCTCATGAACCGCGAGTCGCTGCCGCATGATACGGGGATGCTGTTCGATTTCGGTCAGACACGCGATGTCGATATGTGGATGAAGAATACGCTGATTCCGCTCGACATGCTGTTTCTGGACGAGACGGGACGGATCGTGCGGATCGGCGCCAATGCCCAGCCCTTGTCCTTGGACCTGATCTCTTCGGGCGGCCCGGTTCGCTACGTGCTTGAGATCAATGGGGGCGCGGCAGCCCGTTATGGAGCGACACGCGGCGACCGGCTGGAACACGCCGTCATCCCGTCCCGAAACTGATCGTTCACACAGCTCTTGGAAAGCTGGAATGAGGCGCGGGCGTCTCTTGACCGGAGCTCATCCGCAGGGCATACCCCAGATCGTTCCAGTCGTTTGGGGCCGTTCGGAGCGTAGCGCAGTCTGGTAGCGCATCTGGTTTGGGACCAGAGGGTCGCAGGTTCGAATCCTGCCGCTCCGACCATGTCTTGAAAGGACTGGTTGGCTCAAGAGGTTGGAGATCGTTTTCATGGTGGCCCGGATTTATCGTCCTGCACGTACGGCGATGCAGTCCGGCAAGGCGAAGACCAAGGAATGGCTGCTCCAATACGAGCCTGCCGCACCGAAGGTCGTTGAGCCTCTGATGGGCTATACATCCTCGTCCGATATGCTGTCGCAGGTCCGTTTGTCCTTCGAAACGAAGGAACAGGCGATTGCCTATGCCGATCGCTACGGTATCGCGTATCGCGTCGAGGAAGAGCACGTGTCGGTTCGTCCGAAAGTGTCCTATTCCGACAATTTCCGCTACGATCGCATCGCGCCCTGGACGCACTGAACCATCGGAGCGCCGCCGACGCGGCGCTCACCGGGCCCCGTAGCTCAGTGGATAGAGCACCGGCCTTCTAAGCCGATGGTCGCAGGTTCGAATCCTGCCGGGGTCGCCATTCTTTTCTCGAATTTTCCGGTCGATGTACGGCGATCAGCCTTTTACGTCGTAGTTTCGCTTAGCATCCGACGCCCGAACAGCGTTTGGAGATATCGCGCTGCCACCTGAGGCGGTGGTTTTTATCGATCCGACCTTCAGAAGCCCTGTAGACCGCAGGGTCGATCCTCCATGCGATGGATAGCCGAGGGTGTCGCGCCACGGAGCGGGAGCTTTGTCGTGGCGCGACTCGATCAGAAAGCGTCGCCGAAGCCTTCGGTCCAAGCGCGCCAGTCGGCGCTGCCTGGCCGGTATGGGTTGTCCTTACGGGTGCGGTGCCTAGCTTTGGCGTCTTCGCCTTCCCGTCTTACGATGTCGTTTCGAGTCATGGTGGATCGTGCGTCGTGCATCGCGGAGCTCCTTTCGTCCGAAGGCGCGCGAAATAGAGCATGGATGGTGCAAGATCAAGGCGAAGACCGAAAGGTCGATTTTTCAGTTTGAGGAATGGATCAAGATGAGAGTCGAAGGCGAGCTCGAAAAGCTGGAAGCCTCGGTCTGGCGGCGATGGGAAGAAGCGGTCTTGGATCGCCGTCATCCGTTCAGGCTGCTGACGGTCTCGACGATTGGGGTGGAAGGAGCGCCTCGTGCAAGGATGGTGGTCCTGCGAGACGTCGCGTCTCCCCAGAGACGGCTCTCGTTTCATACGGATGCAAGATCGTCCAAGGTTGGAGACATCGCGGCGGATACGCGCGTCAGCCTTTTGGTGTGGGACGAGCAAGATCGTGTTCAGCTGCGCGCGGAAGGCGAAGCATCCCTTTGGCGAACGTCGAGCTCAAAGGGCGCGGCAGCCTTCCGCGGACTGAGCGACGATGCGCGAAACGCCTATCGAGGTCCTGTTGCCGCTGGTTTGCCAATCGATCATCCAGACGCCGCGCGGCTGGAGAGCGTAGCGGGCCAGGACACAGCGGAGCAGAATTTCGTTCTGGTCCGCTGTGTCATACGACGTTTGGAATGGTTGCAGCTCCAGGACGGGCGGCAGAGGCGAGCTGAGTTTCTCTATTCCGGACGAGGCGCGATCCGGCATTGGATTGCGCCCTGATCGCTTTCAGCCGAGCGCCGAGATGGCCGCGAAGCCGGCTTCGAGGTCTTCCTGAAGGTCGTCGATGTCTTCCAGCCCAACCTGGAGCCGAATGACAGGTCCTTCCGATGGGGCCTTCGCGAAAAGCCGGTCCGACAGATCCACCTGCAAGGCGAGGCTCTCGAACCCGCCCCAGGAGTAGCCGAGGCCAAAGATGCGCAGCGCATCCAGGAAGGCGTCGGCTTCGCGATTTCCCCCTCCATCGAGAACGAAGGAGAACAAGCCGCTCGCGCCTTTGAACTGCCGCTTCCAGAGGTCGTGACCGGGGAAGGAGGGAAGGGCGGGATGAAGGACCCGAGCGACGCCGCTATGTCCCTCCAGCCATTGCGCCAGACGAAGCGCCGCCCGCTCGTGGGCGCGCAAGCGAACTTCCATCGTCTTCAAACCGCGAATGGCAAGATAAGCATCGTCGGGCGCTGCGTTGATGCCGATCTGCATCTGCGCCTCACGCAGCCTGGTATAGGTTGCGGCCGTCGCCGAGACGCTGCCCAGCATGATGTCGGAATGCCCGCCCGGATATTTGGTCAAGGCATGGATCGATAGATCGACTCCGAAGTCCAACGGGCGAAGGAAGAGCGGCGTCGCCCACGTGTTGTCGATCATCGAAACGGCATTGCCGGCTCTTGCGATGTCGGCCATCACACGGATGTCGATCATTTCGAAGGTGTTGGAACCCGGCGCTTCTAGGAAGACGACGCGGGTCGTATCGCGCATCAAGTCTTTCAGCCCCGCACCGATCGCGGGATCG
Organism: Aureimonas sp. D3; assembly: GCF_001463805.1. NCBI lineage: Bacteria > Pseudomonadati > Pseudomonadota > Alphaproteobacteria > Hyphomicrobiales > Aurantimonadaceae > Aureimonas > Aureimonas sp. D3. Next base: position 27,765 of record NZ_BBWM01000055.1, read on the forward strand.
AAATATTCGACCTCGACCCCCATTCGCGTCAGCAGCGTATCGCAGAAATGGCGGGTCGGACCATAGACGCTGTCGATCACCAGACAATGATCGCCATGAGACAGAAAGGCGAGCAGAGGAATGCTGATCGCGGCGAGGCCCGAAGGAACCAGGATCGTGCCCGCTGAGCCTTCGAGATCGTCCAGCGCGGCCTCGAGCGCATCCGTCGTCGGCGTTCCCCGCAGCCCGTAGAGATAGCTGTGATCGCGCCGCCGCATTGTCGCGGCGTCAGGAAATAGAACTGTAGAGGCATGGACCACGGGCGGATTGACGAAGCCATGGTATTCGTGAGGATCATAGCCCGCGTGGATGAGCCGGGTCGATGCTCTGAACTGGTGCTTATTGTCAGTTGGGCTGCTCACGCTACGGGCATCCTGAGAGAGATTTAAACAGGGTCGGTTCGAGCCAGGACAAAATCTTGGGAGAAAATTTGTCACCTGCTTGACCTGCGCAGTTTTATGGCATGAACCTGACGCTCGCAACGTTTCGAATTGCCCTTGTTGGGATCAGCAAGCGGTGAACGATCCTCCACCCGAATGCAAAAAGGTATTGGGATGAAACTGAAGCTTCTAGCCGCCGCGCTCTGCCTGTCCGCCGTTGGAGTTGCTGCGACTGGCGCTTCCGCTGGAACCTTGGACGACACCAAGGCGCGCGGGACCGTTCGTTGCGGCGTGAACACCGGCCTGCCGGGCTTCGGCTACCAGAACGACAAGGGTGAATGGGCCGGTCTGGACGTCGACTACTGCAAGGCCATTGCGGCCGCGATTTTCGGCGATGCGAGCAAGGTCGTTTACTCGCCGCTCTCGGCCGTTCAGCGCTTCCCGGCCTTGCAGAATAGCGAGATCGACGTTCTCGCCCGCAACACGACCTGGACGATGAGCCGCGATACGGCGCTCGGGCTAACCTTCGCGGGCGTCAACTTCTACGACGGCCAGGGTTTCATGGTCCGCAAGTCGCTGGGTGTGAATTCGGCGCTGCAGTTGTCCGGCGCCACGGTCTGCGTGCAGAGCGGAACCACGACGGAACTGAATCTGGCGGACTACTTCGCCGCCCATAACATGCAGTACAATCCGGTCGTCATCGAAGCGCAGTCGGACGTGAACGCCGCCTATGAGAGCGGCCGCTGCGACGTCCTGACCACCGATCAGTCGGGCCTCTACGCGTCCCGCCTGGAACTGGGCAGCCCGGACGATAACGTGGTTCTGCCGGAAATCATCTCCAAGGAACCTCTCGGTCCTGCCGTTCGCCAGGGCGACAGCCAATGGTTCAATGTCGTGAAGTGGACGCACTTCGCGCTGCTCGATGCCGAAGAGCTCGGCGTCAATCAGGCCAATGTCGAGGAGATGAAGAACTCGACCAATCCTGAAATCCGTCGTCTCCTGGGCGTCGAAGGCACGTTCGGCGCGGATGCCGGTCTGACCAACGACTTCGTCGTTCGCATCGTCAAGGCTGTCGGAAATTACGGCGAGATTTTCGAGCGTAATGTCGGTCAGGACTCGCAGCTGAAGATCGCGCGTGGCCAGAACGCTCTGTGGACCAAGGGCGGCCTCCAATACGCTCCGCCGGTGCGCTGATCGGGCTTGTCTGATGAATCCCGTCGCCGGCTTCTAGCCGGCGACGCTACCTTATCTCCCACTACAGGGACGCCCATGACGGTCGATACCGGAACGATGCCAGCCAGTCGCTCTCGCGATTCGATTTTCACCAATCCGAAGGTGCGCAGCGTCGTCATCCAGGTCGCCCTGATCCTGGGCCTCAGTGTCTTCGTCTGGTGGATCGTCGGCAACACCGCGCAAAATCTTCAGAACGCCAATATCGCATCGGGCTTCGGCTTCCTCAGCACGCGATCCGGCTTCGACATCTCGCAGGTGCCGATCCCCTACACCAACAATGCCACCTATGGGCGAGCCATCCTCGTTGGCCTGACCAACACGCTGATCGTGGCCGGCACAGGCATTGTCTTCGCGACCATCCTCGGTTTTCTCATCGGCATCGGCCGACTGTCGCATAATGCGCTCGTGCGCGGCATATCGACCGTATACGTCGAAACCTTCCGCAACATCCCTCCGCTTCTGGTGATCCTGTTCTGGTATTTCGGGGTTCTGGCCGTGCTGCCGCAGCCGCGACAAGCCATCGAACTGCCCTTCGACAGTTACATTTCCAACCGCGGTCTCCAGACGCCCAGCGTTCAGTTCGGCCCCGAGGCCTGGCTCACCTTTGCGGCGTTCATCGTCGGCATCGTCGCCACGATCGCGTTGTCCTCGGCCTTCAAGGCGCGGCAATTGCGCACCGGCGAACGGCCCGGGCTCTTGCTGCCCGCGCTGGCCCTCATCATCGTCTTGCCGATCGGCGTGTTCGTCGCGACGGGCCTCCCCGCAACGCTCCAAATTCCGCAACGCGGGACGTTCAATCTGACGGGTGGGTTCCAGATCAGACCCGAGTTCCTGTCGATCTTCCTGGCCCTGTCGGTCTACACGGGCGCATTCATCGCCGAAATCGTGCGCGCGGGCATCTTGTCGGTGTCCAAAGGTCAAACGGAGGCGGCGGCCGCTCTGGGCCTGCGCCGAGGGCAGGGGCTGCGCCTCGTCATCGTCCCCCAGGCCTTCCGCGTCATCATCCCGCCGCTCACCTCTCAATATCTCAACCTGATCAAGAACTCGTCGCTCGGACTGGCGATCGGCTATCCTGATCTCGTTGCGGTCGGCTCGACGGTGCTGAATCAATCCGGGCAGTCGATTGAGGTCGTGGTCATCTGGATGGCGGTTTATCTGGGCATCAGCGTGACGGTTTCGATCATCATGAATCTGTTCAACCGCCGCATGAAACTGATCGAGCGCTGAGGACGAGACCATGGAAGAACAAGTCTCACGCTTCGTCGCCGGAAGCTATCTACAGCCTCTTCCACCGCCAGCCGCTGAAGGCGGTTGGACCGGACGAATTCGGAAAAGCTTCTTTGCGACGCCTTTGGACGCCGTTCTGTCTCTTCTGTCGGCCCTGCTGATCGGATATATCGCCGTCGGCCTCTATCAATGGGGCATCGCCAACGCGGTCTTCACCGGCGAAAATCGAAGCGCATGTTTGGGTGACTCGGTCGGGGCTTGCTGGGCCTTCATCGGTGCACGCTTCCAGCAGTTCATTTTCGGGCTTTATCCTGTCGAAGAGCGGTGGCGGGTGGTTCTCGTCTTCGCTTTGCTCGTGGTGCTCCTGGTTCCCCTGGCGATCCCGCGCGCGCCCTTCAAGCGGCTGAACGCGTCCTTGATGTTCTTCGTGTTTCCGCTGGTGACGATCGTTCTCCTGACCGGCGGACGTTTCGCCATGACGGGTTCTTCGATCGCGCTTGCCTTTGCGTTGGCGGCGGCCGTCACGCTGTTCCTTTGCGTCGGGATCAGCAGTCGCGCCGGTTCCTATGGCCTGACGAAAGTAGCTGTCGGACTGACGGTCTTCGGCCTTTTGGCCGCTTTCATGGCGCCCTATTTGAACTTCGATCGCTTCAGCGTTCTGACCTTCCGCTTCGACACCCTGTCCTTCATCGCGCTTGTCGCATCGCTGTTGGCGATCACTCTGTCCTTTGTCACAGCTCTTGCGACCCTGGAAGAGAAGTCCGGCGCTTTGCGCTTGGTCTATCCCACGCTGGCGGCGCTCTTCTTCGTGGCCACCCTGACGACGGATTTCGGTTTGGCACCCGTGCCGACCAATCTCTGGGGCGGTCTCCTCGTGACGCTGGTGGTCGCTCTGACCGGCATCGCCTTGTCCTTTCCGCTGGGCATCCTTCTGGCGCTCGGCCGTCAGTCGAGTATGCCGGCGGTTCGCCTGCTTTCGGTCGTCTTCATCGAGTTCTGGCGCGGTGTTCCCCTGATCACCGTTCTGTTCATGGCGACCTTCATGTTGCCTCTGCTTCTGCCGAGCGGCGTCAGCTTGAACCAGCTTCTTCGTGTGCTGGTCGGCGTCTCGCTGTTCGCGGCCGCCTATATGGCCGAGGTCATTCGCGGCGGGCTGCAGGCCATCCCCAAAGGCCAGTATGAGGGCGCCGATGCGATGGCGCTGACCTATTGGCAGAAAATGCGCATGATCATCCTCCCGCAGGCTCTCACGCTCGTGATCCCCGGTATCGTCAACACGTTCATCGGTCTGTTCAAGGACACGAGTCTGGTGTCGATCATCGGCCTTGCGGATCTTTTGGGCGCTGTCCGGCGCGGCTTCAACGATCCCGCCTGGATCACGCCGACCACTCCGGCGACGGGCCTTGTCTTCGCGGCCTTCTCTTTCTGGATCTTCTGCTTCGGCATGTCGCGCTATTCCATCTTTATGGAGCGTCGCCTTTCGAGGGGACACAAGCGCTGAGCCCTCTCAGCCTTTCCTCTTGCCGCTGATCGGTTCGGGCCGATCTCTATCAGCACCCCATTTCTGGACGATACGCCATGACATCCTCCGCTGCCGAATCCACCATCGTTCCCGCCGGGCAACTCGGCCCGGTCGCCATCGAACTCACCCAGGTCAACAAGTGGTACGGCGAGTTCCATGTGCTGCGCGACGTGAACCTGAAGGTTCAGCGCGGCGAGCGCATCGTGGTCTGTGGGCCATCGGGCTCGGGCAAATCCACGATGATCCGCTGCATCAATCGGCTGGAAGAGCACCAGAAGGGAACGATCGTCGTGGACGGCGTCGAGCTCACGAACGATCTGAAGAAGATCGACCTCGTACGTCAGGAGGTTGGGATGGTGTTCCAGCACTTCAATCTCTTCCCGCACCTGACCATCCTCGAAAATTGCACGCTCGCCCCGATCTGGGTGCGCAAGATGCCCAAGAAGAAGGCCGAGGAGATCGCGATGCACTACCTGACGCGGGTGCGCATTCCCGAGCAGGCCAACAAATATCCAGGTCAGCTATCTGGTGGCCAGCAGCAGCGCGTGGCCATCGCGCGCGCGCTCTGCATGCGCCCGAAAGTGATGCTATTCGACGAGCCGACCTCCGCACTCGACCCTGAAATGGTCAAGGAAGTGCTGGATACGATGGTGGGTCTCGCCGAAGAAGGCATGACCATGATCTGCGTCACGCACGAAATGGGTTTCGCGCGTCAGGTCGCCAACCGCGTGATCTTCATGGACGCCGGGCAGATCGTGGAGCAGAACGAGCCGAACGCCTTCTTCAACAACCCGCAACACGACCGCACCAAGCTCTTCCTGAGCCAGATCTTGCACTAAGACCGGTTCGGTCTGTCGGCTGGGGTGGGCTCGGCTGGTAGTCTTCGATCGTCACCATGCCATAGGGAACAGGCGGGAGAGGGCGGCATTTTCCTTCAAACAAGGACATGCCGCCATGACGGACGACGGAGACAGGCCGAAGCGGGAGACGACACGGATCGTCTCGCCCCATATCGGCCTGATCAACACGCAGACGATCCAGATCGGCCCGCGTTGGGCGGTGATCGGAATTTTCTTGATCCTGTTTTTCGGCGCGCTTTATCTTTCCCGCGACTTTATTCTGCCGGTCGTCTTCGCGCTTCTTTTCATGCTGGTGCTGAGCCCGATCGTCCGCGTCGCCAAACGGCGCCTCGGGTTTTGGGAGCCTGTGACGGCGGCAGCCCTTGTCTTCGGCACGCTGCTCGTCATCCTTTCGTCCTTCTATGCCTTCAGCGGCCCCATCGCAGAGATCGCGCAAAACGCGCCCCGTTATATCGAAGCGGCGAACGAAGAGGTTTCGGTTCTTCGGGAGCGCTTTGCCGTGGTTCGCGACGCCAAGCGCGAGGTGCATCAGGCTGCGGGTAAGGATACAGGCGCGGAGCCGCCCGAAGATGTCGTCACCAGCGGCCCGAGCCTTCTGGGAAACATGGCGGCAGTGATCCCGCGCATCGGGGCCAGCATCGCTTTCGCGCTGATCTTTCTGTTTTTCCTTCTGTCCTCGGGAAGCCTGTTCTACCGCAAGACGGTCGAGGCCCTTCCTAGCCTTTCGGACAAGAAGCGGGCCCTCTCGATCGCATCCGACATCGAAACCGAATTGTCGCGCTGTCTCTTCGCCATCACCCTCATCAATCTCTGCCTAGGCTTGGCGATCGGCTCGGCCATGGCGCTGGTCGGGCTTCCCATGCCGGCAGTGTTCGGCGCGCTGGCTTTCGTTCTGAACTTCATTCCCTATCTCGGCGCCATCGCAGGGATTGGTCTTGTCGGGCTGGTGGGGCTTACCGAGTTCGGGAGCGACGCCTATGCGCTCGTGCCGCCTTTGGTTTATCTCCTGATCACCTCGATCGAGGGACAGTTCATCACACCCATTCTGGTCGGGCGGCGGCTGCGCATGAACGCGGCCGCGGTCTTTCTGTCCGTCGCCTTCTGGGGCTGGATCTGGGGTGTCGTCGGTATGTTTCTGGCGGTGCCGCTCATGGTCTGCGTCAAGATCGTGGCGGGTTATATCGAGAGCCTGCATCCCCTTGCCAATTTCCTCGCCGCCGAAGAGGCGCAGGAGGAGACGCCTCCTTCTCCCTAACGATCGTCCAAAAAGAACGGGGCCGGGCGCATCTGCGGCCCGGCCCCATCATCTGCGCTTATCCGGCGTCAGCGGTTGCTGGTCTCAACTGGTTTGACCAACGATGTGATGCGCCGCAGCGTCACGCGACGGTTCTCGCGGTTCGGCTCCTGCGTGTTCACCTTCAGATTCTCCTCGCCATAGCCCTGCGTCACCAGATTCTCGGCTGGCACTTCGAAATATTCGGTGAGAGCACTGGCGACCGCTTCCGCGCGCCGATCCGACAGGGCCAGATTGGCGACATTGCTGCCGACCGCGTCCGTGTGACCTTCAAGCAGGAAGACCTCGCCCGGATTCTCATCGATGACGCGTTTCACGGCGTCGGCCAGAGCTTGCAGGTTGCGAGCTTGGGCCTGCTCGATCGTCGCCGAACCGAAGCCGAAATTGATTGTGTTCAGATCGATCCGCCGAACCTTGTCGCGAATGCGGGTCGAGCGTCGCACCTCGTCGACGGAATAGATACGTTCCACCGTCTCCACTGGAGGCGCGACGATCGTTTGATAGTAGAGATCCTCGTCGGGGCGGGACACATCCACGACATAGCGGTCTTCGGGAATGGTCAGGCGCAGGGGCGGAAGGTCCGCGCCCACGTCGGCATAGTCGTTCCGCCGCGTGTCGTCCTCGGCATAGGGGTCGTAGAAGAGAACGACTTCCCGGCCGTCCGGCATGATCCGAGACCGCTGGACGATGTCACCATATTCGTTTTCGATCGTGACGACCTCGACACCGTTCGGCCGCCGGATCGTCTGACGCGTCAAGCCACGTGGCAACTGCTCGAACCGAACGTCCTGCGACCCTTGCGTCAGGCGCGGATTGTCGTCCGAGCGGATGAAATAGGCTGCCAGACCGCCCGCCGCCGCGCCTGCGACGCCTGCGCCGACCAAGGACAGGATGTCTCGGTTCCCGACCCGCTCCACGACCTGAACATTGGGCGGGAGCACAGGCGCAGGCGGAGCCTGAATGGGTTGCCCTTCGGCTTGTCGCACAGGCGGTACGGCGATCGGCTGTTGCAACTGCTGCACGCGGGCATCGCTCCGACTAACGCCGCCTTGAGGGACCGGCGCGGTCTGAACTTCGACGGGAACGGGCTGGGGAGCCTCGGCCGCCGGGGGCGCAAGTTGCGCCGCAGCTGGATTGGCCGGCGCAGGGGGAGGCGTCGCCCCGTCCTGCACCGGCGGAGCGGGAACGCTGCCGGGCGCAGCTGGCGGAGTGTCGCTTCCCGCCGGTGGAGGCGGAGCCGGTGGCGTGCCCGGTACGACCGGCGCGGCATCGGGCGCTGCCGGTGCGGCGGTTGGCGCGGTGGGCGCTGCGGCAGGAGCGGCTCGTGTGGCGGGGTCCGCATTGGGCGCGGCCGGTTCTTGCCCAGGCTGCGGAGGGGCGGGCGGTACAGGCTCCGTCTGTGGCGGTGTTGCAGATGGCTGCGCCGCCGGTGCGTCCGCTGGAGGCGGCGTTTCGACTGCAGGCTTAGGCGGCGGAGGTGGGGCGTTTGGTGTCTGGGAAGCCGGGGCTGCGCGTCGTTGAGGCGCCGGCGCAGGCTGCTCGTCTGCCGGCGGGAACGCCTCGGAAGCTTCGGGCTTCGCTGGCTCTGGCGCGGCAGGGGCCGGTTCTGGGCCTGGATTGGGGGCTGGGGCTGCGTCGTTGAGCGTGCCCTGATCCGTCGGCATGTTGCCGCGAGTTCCCTCCGGCGCATTGGTCGGAGGGCCGGAATCGGGAGCGGCAGGCTCGGACGGCGTCGAAGCGCCACCGGGGCGCGGCGCGTTGGGCGTGGCGGGCGGGGTTGGCGTGTCGCGGGCGGGCGCTTCCGGCTCCGGCGATGCGTCAGGCTTCGGCGGCGCTGGTCGCTCGGGTGGTGCCGGTCGTTCGCGAGCGGGCGGCTCGGCGGGTTCTGCGGCAGGCGGCGGCGGAGGTGCAGAATCAGGAGCAGGTTCCCTCGGCGGTGCAGCGTCCGGAGGAGCCTGCCCTTCGGCGGGCGGAGGTGGTTGCTGCGCAAGGGCAGCCAGAGGGCCCGTCAGTGCGGTCGATGCGGCGAGCGCCGTGATCGCCAGAAGACGCCCTGCACGTTCGAAATTCGGCATAAAAGACCTTTCCATCTGTCCCTTGCGGTTTCCAGCTCGCGAAAGCGCCGCGCCGCCATCGCAAACCGGATGCGCGTTCGGAAAACCGAAACACAGGTGGAAGGAGCTAGGTCGTGGGAGGCGGAGGGAAAGCCGCGTCCTGTGCGGCGGAGGCCCACAGACGCGTGAACGGGACACTGGCTGCTGGAAGGTCTGGCATTAAACGGGCCACAAAGACAGCCTCGGCTTTCCTTGTGTAGCTCAGAGCGGCGGCGCGATCGGTTCGGCACGCCAATCATAAAGCCAGGACAGGTCCGCCCGCATGGCGGCCTCCGGGCGCACCCGCATTGCGAGGTTACGCGCCAAGCTGAGCGGCCAACCCAGATGATAAACCCGCCGGTGGAAGCTGACACGTTTCAGCACCCGCTGAATGCGCGGAAAACGGGTCGCGGCATAGGCGGCCAACCCCTCTTGGATCGTCGCTTTTGTCGCGAGACAGGATGCCAAGACCCAGGCGTCCTCCAGAGCCATGGCCGCACCCTGCGCCGCGAAAGGGAACATGGCATGGGCGGCGTCGCCGATCAGAACGATGCGCTCTCGCGAGCGAAGGCGATCGTCTGCATCGACCGTCAAGAGCGGCCAAGCCCCGAGATAGTCTCCACGCGTCAGGAAGTCGCTCAGACGCGGGTTCCAATTCCGAGCGTCGAGAGCGCCGTGATGGAGGCCGGCGGTTTCGACGACGACTAGATTGCGCTCTCCGGACTTGCGCATGGGGTAGGACACGGCGTGAGACGAAGGCGCCAGCCAAGCCTCGATCTCCGGACCGGGTGCATCTGCAATCGAAAAGCGATGTGCGACGAGTCCGCTATCGACCGGCGGCTTGCAACCCGCGAAGGCTGCGACGGGCGAATGGACGCCATCGGCACCGATCAGCAGCGAGGTTTCGACTGCGGTCTGCGAACCATCCGCGCCTAGAAACCAGACGGACAGTCCGTTCGCCTGGAATTCTACGCGCTGAAATCTGAGCCCCAGCCGGACTTCCACGGAGGGGTCGGCCATCGCCGCGTCCAAGAGGACAGATTGGAGATCGGCACGGTGAACGGCGATATAGCCGTCCTGCCCCGACTCGACGGGAACACGCGCCAGAAGCCGGTCACTCGCGCCATCGCGCACCGCGACGCTGCGCGCCGAAAACCCACGTTCCGCCAATGCGGCTTTGAGGCCGAGCTGATCGATAACACTGAGGGCGTTAGCGGACAGTTGCAGCCCCGCGCCAACCGGCTGGAGGCTGGGCGTGCGTTCGCAGACGAGGCTGCGATAACCCGCTTTGGCCAGAGCCAGGGCGCAGGCAAGACCCGCCACGCCCGCTCCGACGATCAGGAGTGGGCGTGACGCGAGCTCCGTATCCTTCAAAGCCGAGGCCTGTCAGGCGGCCTTGTCGTGATAGGCGCAGCCCGCTGGGAGCGTTTCGTCGCGCTTCAGCGCGGGATTGTAGCGATAAAGGGTCGAGCAATAGGGGCACACCTTCTCGCCTTCATCGCCCATGTCCAGATAAACATGGGGATGATCGTAAGGCGGGTGGGCACCCACGCACATGAATTCAGCGACGCCGATCTCGATCACGTCGTGCCCGGCGCTGTTCTGGAAGTGAGGCGTGCCATAACCGGCCATGAGGCTCTCCATGCGACCCTTGGTCTGAAATCGGCCGGACCTTAATCCCGCGAGCGTTAAAAGAACAGGGTGGTCGAGCGGCTCGGATCGCGATAACGGGTCGAAGCATCGCGAGTTGGAAGGGCTGTCATGGCTGAGTTCGAGAACGGCGGCTTTCGCCTTCATTATATCGATGAGGGTGACCCGGAAGCCCCGGCGATTGTCCTCGTTCATGGCTTCGCTTCCAGCCTCAAGGTCAATTGGGTCGATCCCGGGTGGGTGAAGACCCTGACCGACGCGGGTTATCGCGCGATCGCCTTCGACCATCGGGGCCATGGCGAGAGCGACAAGCCGAGAGCCGGCGCTGCCTATACGCCCGAAGCCATGGCGTCGGATGTGCTGGCTCTCGCCGACAGGCTCGACCTTCGGACTGCAGCCCTGTTCGGCTATTCCATGGGCGCCCGCGTCTCGGCCTTTGCGGCGCTTCGCTATGCCGAACGTTTTCCGCTCCTGATCTTCGGCGGCCTCGGGATCGGTCTGGTCGAGGGTGTGGGGAATTGGGACCCGATCGCCGAGGCGCTTCTCGCGCCCTCGCTGGAGGATGTCTCGCACGAGCGAGGACGCATGTTCCGGGCTTTCGCCGACCGAACGCGAAGCGATCGATTGGCGCTGGCAGCCTGTATCGAGACGTCAAGGAAGGAACTCACGGCAGAAGACGTCTCGCGCATTGTCCAGCCGAGCCTGGTGGGCGTCGGGACGAAGGACGATATTGCCGGCTCCGCTGAAGCCCTGGCGGACCTCCTGCCGAACGGCGAGGCCTTCGACATCCCCAACCGCGACCATATGCTGGCCGTGGGCGATCGCCTCTTCAAGGCCAAGGTCCTGGAATTTCTCGACAGGCACCGGGCGCTGATCGAGCGCTGAGCGGGCGAGTTGGAACGGGCGGCGTTTTTAAGTTAAGGCAGGGTGCTGGCAACGGTCGGGCGCAGGCTTACCTTCTGGTGAGCCGGCGTCGAAACGCACATGAGACGAAAGCGACAGGACGATGACTGTGATTCCCGCTTCCTTCGCGGATCGTGTTCATTCGGTCGATCCGATCTGGACGCGTATGCGAGAGGAAAGTTTGCGTGCCGCCGAGCGCGAACCCGCGCTGAGCGGTTTTCTCTATGCGGCAGTGCTTAACCAACGCTCGGTGGAAGCGGCCGTGGCGCATCGCGTGGCGCAGCGGCTGGATCACCCCAATGTGCCGGCGTCTCACATCGAGCAGGCCTTTGCCGACATGGCGACGGCCCATTCCGAATGGTCCTACGAAGTACGAACCGACCTTCAGGCCGTGTTCGACCGCGATCCGGCCTGCGAGCGCTATATCGAGCCGCTCCTGTTCTTCAAGGGTTTCCAGGCCATCCAGACGCATCGTCTGGCGCATTGGCTTTGGCATGTCGGGCGGACGGACTTCGCGCTCTATCTCCAGTCCCAGTCCTCATCCGTTTTCCAGACGGATATTCATCCGGCCGCACGCATGGGGAAGGGTATCTTCCTGGATCATGCGACCGGGCTCGTGGTCGGCATGACCGCCGTTGTCGGCGACAATGTTTCGATCCTTCAGGACGTGACGCTGGGCGGGACGGGCAAGGAGTTCGGCGACCGGCATCCCAAGATCGGCTCCGGTGTGTTGATCGGCGCGGGCGCCAAGATTCTCGGCAACATTCATGTGGGCGCCTGCTCCAAGATCGCTTCCGGCTCGGTGGTCCTGAGGGAGGTGCCGGCCAACTCCACGGTTGCGGGCATTCCTGCCAAGATCATCGGCACCTCCGGCTGCGCAGAGCCGGCATCCGCCATGGATCAGAATTTCAGCCGCGAGGATTGAGGTTCCGTCCTCGTGACCGACAAAGGCCCATGAGGCCTGATATCCCCAAGCCTTGGCTACCATCCCTGCCTCGGCCGTCCCGACAAGGAGTTCTGGACTTGAAACCCGACGAAATCCGCAAGCTCGAAGCCTTCTTCAAGCGCACCTTCAAGGGTGTCGAGTTGAAGGTGCGCCCGATGCCCAAGCGGAACGATACGGCCGAGGTCTATCTCGATGACGAGTTCGTCGGGACGATCGGGAAGGATACGGACGAGGGCGAACTCTCCTATCACTTCACCATGACGATCCTCGACATCGATCTCGACTGAACCGACAAAGGCCGGCGTTCTCGCCGGCCTTTTGTTGAGCGCAGGCCTTCGTTAGCGAACGCTGCCGACCAGCATTTCGCGGCCGTCGTCGATCGAAACCCATTTCGACGAGTCGCGCTCCGACTGGCGCTTGAGATACTGATAGGGGGTCAGCGTCCAATCCAGAACACGCTGATCTAGATTGTCGAGGATCATGTCGCCGCGATCGGTGCGAACGGTCAGCACCGCATGACCTTCGCCATTGCTCTGGCGCACGACGGTGAGCAGGAGAGCCGAGCGCGGAAAGCCCTCGCGTTCCAGCATATACTGCTTGAGCAGCGCGAAATCCTCGCAGTCGCCCTCCGTCGTCGGATAGGCCCAGTGCTCGGGAACCCCATAGATTTCTTGATCGGTCTTGGCGGTGATGCCGATATTGACCGATGAATTGACCTCCATGATCGCGGCCCAGGTCCGATCCGTGATCCGAACGCTGGCGACCTCGGTATTGGGCCCGCATTCCGCCGGATAGGATTTGCAGAAGTCGAAATGGCCGACGGGCTGGGAGGTCGGGCCGCGCGTCACCATCGCAGCTTCCGCGCCCATGAGAGGCGTGAAGAGACCGACGAGGAGAGCGGCAAGAGCCAGAAGCGATTTGGTCGAGGTGAGCACGATAGACCTCCCGAGGACTTGGGAGGACCTTCGCAGCCCAGGTTGACGAATTCTCGAACGAGAACTGCCGGATTTTACGCAAGTCCGAAGTCGAACAGCAGGTTTTTGCCGCTATTACCACTTCGATACTTGTGTCAACGAGGCCTTATAGCCGTTGAGACTTTGTTCGCCATCAACTCTTTCGGTTACGAAGGTGAAGGTCATCGATCACCTGAGGCGCGGCGAAACGGGGCGCGGCGGTTCGGCCGTTAACACATCAGGCGGCCTGACGTTAAGACCTCTGAACACGAAAAAGGCGGTGCGACCTTCGCCGCCCGCCGCTGCACCGATGTTTCGGACGCGCTGGTCCGTTCCGAGCCTCGGACCGGGTCTCCTGAGCTAAATTGCGTTATCCACAGAAGCTTCGCCCGCTTTCGGCAGGCAGCCCCGATCCAGACGCGAGGTGCTTCGTTCAGCGGAATGATTCGTTGAGCGTGTCCGCCGTCTGGAGCGTACTGAACTCGATTGCGAGACCGTCTTCCAACTGACGCACGACCCGTCCCGGCATGGTGCCGAGCGTGAGCTTCGACCCATTGGCGGGCCGCACGGCGCAGGCGACGGCCGCGCCGGAGAGCGAAAGATCGATGATCTTGACCTGATAGCGGCGTCCGTCGTCCAGAACCATCTCGATAATGGGGTTGCGCGGCTGGATACGCTCGTGCCGGCGATCCTCGGGCAGGGCGAGTTCATGCCGGTTGGCGAGCCACGTCAGCTGCGCTGCGAGTTTCTCACGCTTGCGTTCCGTCGCTTGAATCTGGACGGCGAAGCCGCCGCGGAACTGCCGCACCACGTTTCCCTCGATCCGCCCGATGTGATCGACATAGAGGATCACACGTTCGGACGTTCGAGGCTCGACGGCCGAAATCACAGCGATGCCGCCGGGGCTGACATTGTCCACGCGGCACGGAAACTCGTTCTGGTTCTCCAGCATGAACCGGCCCAGCAGATCCACCTTCACGCGGTTGTGGTGCCGTCGGTCTTCCGTCACGAGCGGAACTGCGGGGAGAACGTCCAGCATAAGGTTTCGCTGCCATCTGATCGCTGTGCTGAACGAACCCTATCGAAGAATGGTTAAGAGTTCCGGTTGCGAAAGGATGGACGTGGCGTTCGTACCATCAGGTCGGTCCGTTGGCCTTTGCGCCGTCCCGACGTAGAACAGAACCGCCAATCCAAGGAGTGCCGCGTGTCTCTCGACCCTGCCCATATGTCTGGCGAGAGCCGCCCGCCTCGCTCCGTATCGCCCGTCAACGTGCCCGGTATCGTTCTGGCGCTGATCGCGATCTTCGCGGGAATTCACTGGCTTCGAACCAGTTGGTTGTCGCCCGAGAACGATGTCTGGACGCTTGTGAACTTCGCCCTGATCCCCGGGTGCTACAGCGATCTCGATCAGATTTGCGCGCTCCGCGAGTCATGGGCCGGCCTCGTTTCTCCGCTCAGCCATGCGTTTCTTCACGGCGACTGGACGCATTTTGCGACCAACGCCATCTGGCTGCTCGCCTTTGGAACGCCCGTCGCGCGGCGTTTGGGAACGGGCGGCTTCCTGATCTTCTCCGCCCTCGGCGCGATGGCCGGCGCGGCGCTGTTTTATGCGCTGAACCCGACACTGATCCAGCCGATGATCGGCGCATCCGGCGTGGTCTCCGCGCTGATGGGGGGCGCTGCGAGATTCGCCTTGGGATCAATGGGTCGGCTGCAATCCTCCGACGTGGCCTATGCTCCGAGACTGTCAATCCGGCAGAGCCTTTCGGACCGGACCATTCTGTTCTTCATCCTCATCTTCTTCGGCACCAATCTCCTGCTCGGCTCCGTGGGCGGAGCGATCTTCGGGGAAGCCGGCGCCATCGCCTGGGAAGCGCATGTCGGGGGCTTCGTGTTCGGTTTTCTGGGGTTCGCGCTGTTCGATCGTCGCCAGCACATCTGGCAGGAGCGCTTCTAGACGCGCTGGAGCGCCGAGGTTGCCAGCAGGCCTCTCTCGTCGCAGGATGCACTGTCCGATGGAAAGGGAGGTCCAGATGACAGTGCAGACCATTCTTGAAGCCAAGGGGCGCGATGTCGCCACGGTCGATCCCTCGCACAGCCTCGCGGAGGTGATCGAACATCTTCATGAGAGGCGGATCGGCGCGCTGATTGCGCTCGATGCCGACAATCGGTTGCTGGGTCTGATCTCGGAGCGAGACATCGTTCGCCTTCTGGCCGAGCACGGTGCCAAGGCTTTGTCGCAAAGCGTCGGGGACGTGATGACGCGCCAACTCGTGACGATCGACGAAGCGGCGACGATCGATGACGCAATGGGACTGATGACGCGCGGCCGGTTTCGCCACCTACCAGTGGTCCGGGACGGGCGATGCGTCGGCATCATCTCGATCGGCGACGTGGTGAAGCGACGGATCGAGGACGCCGAGCGCGAAGCGGAAGACCTGAAAACCTATATTCACGCCGGCGTATAAGCGGTCCTCAACGACCCGGCAGGGAGTGGCAGAGACGCTCGATCTCGTGCATTCCCCGCATGGCTTCCTCATAGCCGAACGCGATACATTCGCGCGCCCGAAAGAACTCGGACAGTCCGATTTCGCGGACGCGCGGATGAACGGTATAGTCGGGCGGGTCTCCCGCCAGACGCGAGCGCGAAATGCGGTCCTGAATGATGTTGAAGGCATCGACCATCGAGCGGCCGATGCCGATCCGATCCGGCTCGCGCGCGCCCCGCGCCGATTGAGCCAGGGACGGATCGATTGCGCTCGCGTCGTCCGGGCGATGCGACAAGGCATTCTCCGCGCTCATGCGCAGCACGGCCGCCCGCCCGAACAGGTCGTAGTGGAGATTGACCGCCACCACCAAAGGCTCTTCCAAGGCCCGACAGACCGAGACCGGCACCGGGTTCACAAGCGCACCGTCCAAGAGGCGTCGGCCATTGCATTCGACCGGAGGGAAGACGCCCGGCAGCGCGTAGGAGGCGCGCATGGCCAGAACCAGAGAGCCGGAATCCAACCAGACCTCGTGCCCGCTTCGCGCCTCCGTCGCCACACAGACGAGCGGCCGGGTGAGCTCTTCGATCCGAAGATCCGCCAATTCGGCGGCCAAGCGACGATGCAGCCGCGCGCCGCCGATCAACCCGCCACCGCCCCAGCGAATATCGAAGAAGCGCATCATGCCGCGCCGCGTCAGCGAAAGGGCGAACTGCTCCAGTTCATCGAGATGACCGGCGAGATAGCAGCCGCCGACAAGCGCGCCGATCGATGTGCCGGCAATCATGCTGATTGGGATTTCGGCTTCCGTCAGGGCCCGGATGACGCCGATATGCGCCCAGCCCCGCGCCGCGCCGCCGCCCAGGGCCAGTGCAACGCCGCGCTTGGGCGCGGCGGGCTTCGGCGAACTCTTGGCCGACTCGCCGCCCATGCTGCCACCGGCCGGAGCACTCCGCCTGAAAACCAGATCGAGCATGGGGGCCTCCCGTCACCGTTTCGGCTCGTTGGTTCGAGCTTATGCGACCACCGCTTTCCAGTTTGCTGACCGGAACGGTTGACGGTCTGCTAACTATGCTGCGTTGCAGCGCGTGGCTCCGTGTCTAGCAAGCGATAACGACCGTTTGACGAAACGACCTTTCGATAGAAACAGGTCGTGCGGCCGGTGTGGCAGGTGTCTTCCGGCTTGGCGACATCGACTTTCAGCCAGACTGCATCCTGATCGCAATCGACTCGGACTTCACGAACCGCCTGCAGCGCGCCCGACGTTTCACCTTTTTTCCAGAGGCTCTGACGCGAGCGGCTGAAATAATGCGCGATCCCGGTCGAGAGGGTGAGATCGAGGGCCTGCGCGTTCATGTGCGCGACCATCAAGAGCTCTCCGGAAGCGGCATCGGTAACAACAGCGGTGACGAGCCCCGATGCGTCGAAACGAGGCAGGAGTTCCACCCCTTCCTCCAATTCGGCCTTGGTCGCTGCCGTGGCAAAAGGTGCGGCGTCGCTCACTTTGCGCCGACCATGGTCAGGAAGCGGGTCTGCTCGCTTTTATCGTCCCGGAAGGTCCCGTAGAAAGAGGTGGTGATCGTGGTGGAGCCCTTGGTGCGAATGCCGCGCATGGACATGCACATATGCTCGGCTTCCAGCATCACGGCCACGCCGCGCGCGCCGAGCGCGCCGTCGATGATGCCGGCGATCTGTTCGGTCAGTGCTTCCTGCGTCTGCAGGCGGCGAGCATAGACTTCCACGATGCGTGGAATCTTGGAAAGGCCGACCACGCGCCCGCCATTGGGCAGATAGGCGACATGCGCCTTGCCGATGATCGGCACCATGTGGTGCTCGCAATGCGAGGTGAAATCGATGTTCTTCAGGAGAACCATGTCGTCATAACCCGCCACCTCATCGAAGGTGCGGTTCAGGATCGACGCGGGCTCCTGCCGATAGCCGGAAAACAGTTCCTCATAGGCTTTGACGACGCGCCTCGGCGTGTCGAGCAGGCCTTCGCGTGAGGGGTCTTCGCCGATCCAACGCAGGAGAGTTTCCACCGCCGCTTCGGCTTCTTCCCGCGAAGGGCGGTTCGTCTCGTCCGGCTGCATGGTCTGACTGGTCTTTCTGACGATCGCGTCCATCACTTCATCCCGAACTGGTTTCGGGCGCGGCTTTTCTCGCGGCACAAGCACCGCAAGCCCCACCGACATCGAACCGCTTGATGTTGGAAAGCTTCGATGGCGTCAAGCAAAGACGTTTCTCTGCTGGCGCTGCCGCTTCCTGTCATCTTGTCCGACCCCTATATGACGGGGACGATCGACGGTTTGAAGAGGACCGTCGGTGAACTGTCTGTCGCGAGGCCGATCATGATCGACGATCTCTACAATGCCCGGATCCTCGAATTCGCCGGCAACATCTCTCGGCTCGGGCGGTTGGACGATCCCGACGGCACGGCAAAGGCGCATTCCAAGCTTTGCGGCTCGACCGTCATCGTCGATCTCAAGCTGAAGGACGGCGTGGTGGCCGAGTTCGCGCATGAGGTGCGCGCTTGCGCGCTGGGGCAGGCGTCGTCCGCCATCATGGCGCGCAATATTGTCGGCGCTTCGCCGCAGGAATTGCGCGATGTGCACCGGGCCATGCAGGCGATGCTCAAGGCCGGCGGCGCGCCGCCCGAAGGTCGCTTCGCGGATTTGAAATATCTGGAGCCCGTGCGCGATCACAAGGCGCGCCATGCCTCGACGCTTCTAACCTTCGAGGCCGTGGAAGCCGCCCTCGATATGGCGGAAGCGGGCCGGGCCGGCGCGGCGGCGTGAAACGGCTGGGACGCAACTATACCGGCCCCTGGCGCAAGACGCCCGGTCGGCTCCTTGGCGTCGGGGTCGTTCGGTTCTATCAGATCGTCTTCTCGCCGCTCGTCGGCGGGCATTGCCGCCATGTGCCGACATGCTCGGAATATGGATACGAGGCGATCGCGCGCCACGGGCTTTGGCGCGGCGGATGGTTGACCGCGCGCCGCGTGGCGCGCTGCGGACCGTTCGGGTGCGCGGGACACGACCCCGTCCCGGATTGAGCACTGTCTCTAGCAAGCTCAGGAAAGGCTTCGCGCTTGCGAAGGCTCTTACGCGCGCCTAGAAGCCAAAGCCTCGCAGACAGAAGCGCTGCGGCCATCGATCGACAGGCTTTCCCGCATGGTAGGCGGGGGTGAGCGGAAAGGATATTCATGATCGACGTCACGTTTCCCGACAATTCCGTGCGTTCTTACGAGCCCGAAACGACTGGCGCGGCTGTCGCCGCCGGCATTTCGAAGTCGCTCGCCAAGAAGGCCATCGCCTATGCGCTGGATGGCGAAGTGCGCGATCTCTCGCAGCCGCTTGGCGGCGCGGGCCGGATTGAGATCGTCACGCGCGAGGACGTGCGTGCGATCGAGCTGATCCGCCACGACGCGGCCCATGTCATGGCCGAGGCCGTGCAGGAACTCTGGCCGGGCACGCAGGTCACGATCGGTCCCGTCATCGAGAATGGCTTCTATTACGACTTCGCCAAGGAAACGCCGTTCACTCCGGATGATCTGCCCGTCATCGAAAAGAAGATGCTGGAGATCATCCGCCGCAACGCGCCGTTCACGCGCGAGGTCTGGTCGCGCGACGAAGCGCGCCGCGTGTTCGGCGAGAAGGGCGAGACGTACAAGGTCCAACTGGTCGATGCGATTCCGGAGGATCAGGACGTCAAGATCTATCGTCAGGGCGAGTGGTTCGATCTTTGCCGTGGTCCGCATATGGCCTCCACGGGCCAGATCGGCGAAGCCTTCAAGCTGATGAAGGTGGCCGGCGCGTATTGGCGCGGCGACTCGAACAACCCGATGCTGACGCGCATCTACGGCACGGCCTGGCGCACGCCCGAGGAGTTGAAAGCCTACCTCACCATGCTGGAGGAGGCCGAGAAACGCGATCACCGCCGCCTCGGCCGCGAGATGGACTTGTTCCATTTCCAGGAGGAAGGACCGGGCGTCGTCTTCTGGCACCCCAAGGGCTGGTCGCTATTCCAGGACCTCATCGCCTATATGCGTCGCCGTTTGCGGGCCGATTACGCCGAGGTGAACGCGCCCCAGGTTCTCGACAAGTCGCTTTGGGAGACCTCCGGCCACTGGGGCTGGTATCGCGAGAACATGTTCCAGGTGCAGTCCGCAGGCGACGAAGCCGAGGACAAGCGCGTCTTCGCGCTCAAGCCCATGAACTGTCCAGGCCATGTCATGATCTTCAAGCATGGCTTGAAGTCCTATCGCGAACTCCCCATTCGCTATGCCGAATTCGGGACCGTTCATCGCTATGAGCCGTCAGGTGCGATGCATGGTCTCATGCGCGTTCGCGGCTTCACGCAGGACGACGCGCATATCTTCTGCACCGACGAGCAGATGGAAGCCGAGTGCCTGAAGATCAACGATCTGATCCTCTCGGTCTATCGCGACTTCGGCTTCGAAGAGATCATGGTCAAGCTCTCGACGCGCCCGGAGAAGCGCGTTGGCACGGACGAGATGTGGGACCGCGCCGAGGCGGTCATGCGCGACGTCCTCAAAACGATCGAGGCGCAGTCGGGAGGCCGCATCAAGACGGGCATCAACGAAGGCGAGGGCGCGTTTTACGGGCCGAAGTTCGAGTATACGTTGAAGGACGCGATCGGCCGTGAATGGCAGTGCGGCACGACGCAGGTCGACTTCAACCTGCCGGAGCGGTTCGGTGCCTTCTATATCGACTCGAACTCCGACAAGCGCCCGCCGGTCATGATTCACCGCGCCATCTGCGGTTCGCTGGAGCGGTTCCTCGGCATTCTCATCGAGAATTTCGCCGGCCATTTCCCGCTCTGGATGGCGCCCACGCAGGTCGTCGTCGCGACCATCACATCCGAAGCGGATGAATATGCCGCTGGCGTCGTGCGCGAACTGCGGGCCGCGGGGATGCGGGTGGAGAGCGATCTTCGCAACGAGAAGATCAACTACAAGGTCCGCGAGCATTCGCTGGCCAAGGTTCCGGTCATTCTCGTCTGCGGCAGGCGCGAGGCGGAGGAGCGTTCGGTCAACCTGCGCCGGCTCGGCTCTCGCGATCAGGAAGCGATGAGCCTGGATGCAGCCAAGGCGCTTCTCCTGGCGGAAGCTGTCGCGCCGGACCTTCGCTTGGCGGAGGCTTAAACGAAAAGGGCGGCTTCTCGGAGCCGCCCTTTTTTTCAGAAGCGCCGGATCAGTCGCCGGTGCCGATATCGGGGCTGTTGGGATCGACCAGATCGCTCGTCAGCACCTCGACATCTGAGTCTACGCCGCTTTTGACGGCGAACTGGCGTTGGAACAGCCGGTCCTTGTTGCGCGCCACGATCACATAATCGCCTTCCGCCAGAACCATGGACGGAAAAGCACCGACGCTTTCGCTGATCAAATCACCCTGCATGCTGGTGATCGACCAAGCCGTGTCGGCCAGAGCTTCGCCGCCATGTTCGCGCACGAGCTTCATGGTTAGTTGCGCGGCGCGCTGGGTCATGACGGCATCCGTGATGCGCCCCGACTCGACTCGTACTTCCGCTCGGGACACGGCATTCACATCGCCATAGCGCGACACGACATGGTAGTTCCCGGAGTTCAACCTGATGACGACACCGGGCTCGACTTCGGATGCGACGAGCCGGCGATCATGCTCGTCGGTCGCCTCGCTGAAGATATCGAAGTGAACCTTGTCCTTGGTCAGCACCGCGTCCGCCGAGGCTTTGGCCGACAGGCGCAGTCCGCCCGCGTCGATCGCGACCGTCTCGCGCGTTTCACGCCCGTTGAAGTCGATGCGCTTAGTGACGCCCGCTCGCCCGAATCCGACATGCAGAATATAGGAGCCGGGCGGAACGTCGAAGACCGCTTCGCCACCCTTGGCCACCGCAATCACCGGCAGCTTTCCATCAGCAGCGGGATCGGGCGAGAACAGGCGCCAGACGAGATCGGACGGGATCGACGGGCCGTCCTTGCCAAGCGTCGCATGCAAGGTCAGCGCGTTGGGCGGTCTGGTGATGTTGAGGCTGGGCTGGGGCTGGGGCGCAAAGGCTGGAATCGTCGGCAGCTTGAGGTCCGACCCCTGCAGACTGGGCGGGGGTTGGGGCAGGGCGATCGGCTCCAGCTTCTTCAAGCCGCGCGATGTCGGAATGCCGAGATCGACAGCGGCGGGGTCCTTGGGGATGGCGGAGGGAGAAGCGTATGCGCCAGGCCCTTCGGGTTCGTGCCCACCGCCGCCGGGAGGCGCCTGCTGCGCGAGGGCTGGCTGTAGAAACAGGATGGAGAGGGCGAAAGACGCGGTCCCGAAACCTGGGCGCATGTTCGGTCTCCCTTTTGCATGATCGCTCGTCTGTTGAGCGAGAAGGCATAGCTCATTTCAAGGCGAAAAGGCGACCGTTCCCCTCATCGAAGGAGGCGGTTTGCAAAATGCACGCTTTCGCCTAGCTCTGTGCCAGCACGAGAGAGGATAGTTCCGTGATCGAAGCCAAGACCCTTCTTGCGACCCGACGCTCCGTCCCGATTCCCGCCCTGACGGCCCCCGCACCAGACGGCGCGGAACTGACCGACATCCTCACCGAAGCGACGCGCGTGCCCGATCATGGCAAGCTCGCGCCCTGGCGCTTTATCCTGTTTCGCGGCGACACGGCGAACGCCATGGGCAAAGCTCTGGCCGACTTGGCCGAACGTCGCGAAGGGCAGGCTTTGAGCGAGGGACGGCGGACCTTCGAGGAGAATCGCTTCACGCGCGCTCCGCTCGTGGTCGGTGTCGTCTCCACCGCCAAGCCGCATTTCAAGATTCCCGAGTGGGAGCAGGTCTTGTCCGCCGGTGCGGCGACGATGAACCTGATCCATGCCGCCCATGCCCGTGGATATGGTGCCAACTGGATCACCGAATGGGTGGCCTATGACGACGAGGCCAAAGCCTTGATGGGAATTGCGCCCGACGAAAAGGTCGTCGGATTCGTCTACATCGGCACGCCGACGGAGAAGCCGAGCGATCGTCCGCGCCCGGATCTGTCGACCGTCGTGTCCGAAGCCTCGCTTCCGGCCTCAGCCTGATGTTCTACGAGACCGCCCACAACGACCATGGTCTGCCGCATGATCCGTTCAAGGCCATCGTCGCGCCCCGGCCGATCGGCTGGATTTCAACGCGAGCGAAGGATGGTTCGGTCAATCTCGCGCCCTATAGCTTCTTCAACGCGATCGCGGACGATCCCAAGCTCGTCATGTTCTGCTCGTCGGGTCTGAAACACACCGCGAGCTTCGCCATCGAGAGCGGCGAGTTCGTCGTCAACCTCGCGACCTTGCCACTGGCCGAGGCGATGAATCGATCCTCCGCGCCGGCTCCACGGGGATCGAGTGAGTTCGAGATCGCCGGGCTGACGGAAGCACCCTGCCGGCTCGTATCGGCACCGCGCGTTGCCCAGTCCCCGGCCGCGCTGGAATGCAAGGTCACCCAGTCGTTCCGCCCGCTCGGGCTCGATGGCCCGTCGCCTTCTGCCGTCATGGTGATCGGGCAGGTCGTCGGCATTCATATCGACGAGCGAATCCTGCGAGATGGGATGCTCGCGATGGACCTTGCCGAACCGCTCACACGGCTCGGTTATCTCGACTATGCCGTAACGCGAGAGGTCTTCGCCATGACGCGGCCCAAGCGCCCGGACGCGAGCGACCAAGCCCCGCGCCATCCTTAGCAACAGGTTCTTAAACGTGGTGAAGATTTGTTAAAGAATTTGGGTGCAGAAATAGGGCCTATGCCCTGTTTCCGAGGCCAGTTCGAATGCTCGCTCATCACTTCGTCAAATGGTGTGAGACCGCCAGCACAGCGGAGCGCTGCGCTGGCGTAGCCTTGTTGGCCGATGCCGTTACGGAACAGAAGTTCCTACCCAAGGAAACGCGGGAGGCGGAAGCGGCCCTCTTATTCGCGCTGGACGACATCTCGCCGCGCGTCCGCCGTACGATGGCGGTGCATGTCGCCGCATCCGAGCGGGTTCCCCGGCAGTTGATTCTGTCGCTGATCAAAGACGTGGACGATGTGGCAACCCCCGTCATCGGGCAGTCTCCTCTGCTGACGGGGGCGGATCTGGCGGGCCTCGCGCGGACGGGCAGTCGGGCTGCCCGGCTCGCTTTGGCGCGTCGGGCTGGACTGCCGGACGAGGCCTGCCGCGCACTCGCCCATGGCGACGATGCCGATGCGGCACGCGAAATGATCTGCAACCGTCAGGCCGCTCCGTCCGCTGACACGCTGCGAATTGCGGCGCAGCGCTTCGGCGGGGACGGGCGTATTCGCGAGCTCCTCCTGGAGCGCGGCGATCTTCCTGCCGATGTCCGCCATGGTCTTCTCCAGTCTTTGTCGGACAGCCTGACCCAGTCCAACCTCGTCACCGGACTGCTCGGAGCGAAGCGAACCGAGCGGCTGAGGATGGAAGTTCAGGATCGGGCGATCTCCGCCGTGATCGAAGAGCTCGCTCCGGAAGATGTGGTGGAATTCTCTCAGCACCTGCGCGCGCAGGGCGCCCTGACGGTGGCCGTTCTCCTGAAAGCCGTGTGCTCGGGCCGGATCGATCTTTTCGCCGCAGCGCTCTCGCTACTGACCGGCCATTCGGAGCGCCGCGTTCGCGCCATCATCGCGGAAGCGCGCGAACCCGCCTTTGCCGCTCTGGTGCGATCGGCCGGGTTTCCGCCCGCCGTCGTCCCGCTGCTTCTCGCCGCCATTCGAGTCTGGAAGGATGCGTCCGGCCAGGACGAGATCGACGCGGCCGATGTCGCGGCATCCGTCATTCAGCGGCTGGTCGGTCGGCAAAGGCATGAAGGCACCGCCGCAGAGGCAGCTCTTCTCGATCTCCTGGAAATTCTGTCGAGCGAGACACAGCGCTCCGCGATGCGCCATCGCCTCGAACGTCATCTTGCGGCTTGATGCGTTTCGGACGGCCCGTCAGTAGCGGAACTGTTCGGCCAGGATACGCTCGTCCCAGGAATGTTCTGGGTCGAAGAGAATCAAACTGCTGAGATCCCGAACCTCGCGAATCTCGATCCGCTGAACTGACTTCACCTCGCGATGATCCGCGACCGCGTTGACCGGTCGCTTCTCCGACTCCAGCACTTCGATGTCGACCACCTGCCTGTTGGCCAGCAGCGCGCCGCGCCAGCGACGCGGACGAAAAGCGCTAACGGGCGTCAGCGCCAGAAGCGGCGCTTCGATGGGAATGATAGGCCCCTGAGCGGAGAGGTTATACGCCGTGGAGCCGGTGGGGGTCGCCACGAGCACGCCGTCGCAGACCAGTTCCTCCAGCCGCGTGCGCCCGTCGATCGAAATTTTCAGCCGCGCGGCTTGGTAGGATTGGCGGAACAGCGCGACTTCGTTGATCGCAAGCGCGGTATGTCGCATTCCCACTTCATCGATCGCCGTCATCTGAAGGGGGCGAATCTCGCTCTGAACGGCTTGGTCCAAGCGCTCGGCGAGATCGTCCTCCCGATACTCGTTCATGAGGAACCCAATCGTTCCCTTGTTCATGCCGTAGATCGGCTTGCCCGTGTCCATGAAGCGGTGAAGCACGTGGAGCATGAAGCCGTCGCCGCCCAGCGCCACCACAACTTCGGCCAATTCAGGATCGACGGTCTCGTAAAGACTTTGCAGACGCTGGAGAGCGTCCTGCGCCTCCGCGCTTTCGCTCGCCAGCAGGGCCACGGGTCGGCTCGTCTGTCGCATGGGCATCCAATATCCGAGGTTGGTGGGTGCCCACCCCTTTGAGCATCGCTGCGAACCTAATTCCTATCCCGCAGGACGCAAGCCATTCCCACGCGTTTCTTCCCCAACCCGAAAGCACGACGGCATGCGTCGGTATCATGGGCGGCATCTGGCTGTTATGCCTGAGGGTAAACCCCAGAGTTCGAGGCTCCGTGTCATGTCCCGATTCGCGATTTCCGGTATCGATATCTTCGACGGCGTTCGCACGCTTCGAAACGCCGCGTTGATCGTGCGGGACGGTTTGATCGAGGCGTTGCAGGAAGAGCCGGTCACCGACCCCGACGTCACCGTGGAATATGGCGATGGCGGCGTCATCGCGCCCGGCTTCGTGGATATTCAGGTGAATGGCGGTGGGGGCGTTCTCCTGAACGACCAGCCGACAGTTGATGGCGTGCGCGCGATCTGCGCCGCCCATCGAACGTTCGGCACGACCTACCTTCTGCCAACCGTTATCACGGATCGCGAAGAGGTCACGTTCGCGGCGATCGAGGCTGTTCGCAAGGCTATGAGCGAGGGCGTGCCGGGCTGCGGCGGCATCCATGTGGAAGGGCCGTTCATCGCGCTCAAGCGCAAGGGCGCGCATGAGGCCGCGTGCGTGCGCGCCATGTCGGACGAGGATGTCGTCAAACTCTGCGCGGTGGATGTCAGACCGTTCCTGATCACGGTTGCGACGGAATCCGTGCGGCCGGACCAGATCGCCAAACTCGTGCAGGCCGGCATCCGCGTTTCGATCGGCCATTGCGACGGGAGCTACGAGGACGTTCGAGCCGCCATCGCGGCGGGTGCCAGCTGCGTCACGCATCTCTTCAACGCCATGAGTCAGCTCGGCCATCGTGCGCCCGGCGTGGTGGGCGCGGCGCTGGATTCGCCCGATGTCTGGGCCAGCATCATCGCCGATGGCCACCATGTCCATCCCGCCATGGTCGATCTCGCCCTTCGCGCCAAGAAGGGCGCGAATCGCATGATCGCCATTTCCGACGCGATGCCAACCGTCGGCAGCGCCGGCAATGTGTTCGATCTGGGTGGACGCCGAGCGACGCGCGAAGGCGGGCGTCTAACGCTGGACGATGGCACGCTGGCAGGCTGCGACATCTCCCTGCATGATGCCGTGCGCTATCTCGTGGATACGACCGGTATCGCCAGGGAAGAAGCGTTACGAATGGCGACCGCCAATCCGGCTCGCTTCCTTGGCATATCGGACAGCCGAGGTTTTCTGCGTCCCGGCATGAGCGCCGATTTCGTCTGGCTGCGGCCAGACCTCTCGCTCGGGCGCGTCTGGATCGCGGGCCGCGAGTAGCGGCGTCGCCCAGCGGACGAGACGGGGCGGCTGACGTTAGCCGAGCGAGAGAATTTCCTCTGCCGCCCGAAGGCCAGTTTCCCATGCACCGTGCGCCGTGGAGAAGGCGCTTTCATGCGTGGCTTCTCCCGCCCAGGCGATGCGATCGTCCAGTCGCTCGGCGAGGATGCGTCGCGCCTCCGCATGGCCGGGCAGGGCATGGGAATAGGACCCGCGTGAAAACGTTTCCTGTCCCCAATGAGTCTCGCAATCCGGGGTGATGGTTTTGACGATGTCGCTGCCGTAAAGGCCGCGCAGTTCTTCAAGAGCGAAGGCCGTCGTGGCGCCCGGTCCCTCGGTCTCCAAAGCCGCAGCGTGCCGGCCACCAAAGAAGGCTTCGATCAGCGGACGGCCGAAGGGGCGTAGATTGTAGCTGCCTGTCGCCGCCCTATCGATCCGGCCGAACAGATGCCCTTCCTCGGAGAAGGGCTCAGGGTTGCCGAGCTTGAGGAAAGCCTTGTTGGCGAGCCCCAGCGGCAGGCCAGCGGCCGCCTCGATCTTGGCGGCATAACGAGAGGGGAGCTTCAGATCGCCCTGCGCGAGGATGGCGGTCGGCAGCGTTACGACGACGTGCCTCGCTTCGAGATCGCCCGCGCTGGTTCGAAGCACTGAGCCGCCGACGCGATCTTCGATTGCCAGAACGCGGACATTCAGTCGGTATGACAGGCCCTTCGCCAAGGACACGAGCGCCGCGCCGTAGCCGCCCGGCAAACGCCAGTTTTCGCCCGTATCGACATAGCGCCCGTAGTCGAACACCGAGACTCGCTCGAACTCGGTGCCATTGTAATAGCTGCTGATGGCGTCGATCAGTCCGTTCCAGCGGCAGCCGGGTTCGAGATAGGCAGAGGCGGGGCCGTCCGTCGCATTCTTCGAAGCGGCTTCCAGCCGGTCGTCGAACGCATCGAAGGCCGCCGCGAACTCGGCCTGCTCCGCCTTGGTGAAGCCACGGTTTCCCTCCTGCTCATCCCAGCGCGGGCGGGTTCGATCCACCTCCAGTCCCTTGCTTTCGAACAGGGGAACCAGGGGATTCCGATCGGCGGAATGGAGCCATTCGCAACCGAGATCGATCGGCGCTCCATCTCGGGACAAAACCGTGTGAGCCCGACCGCCCAATCGGTCTCGCGCCTCCAGAAGAAGGATTGAACGCCCCGCTGCCGCAAGTCGCGTGGCGGCGCCGAGCCCAGCCGCGCCAGCGCCCACAATAGCTACATCGCAATGGTTCATGAATGAAATGGCTTTCAGGACAAGGAGGAAGCGGGCTGATAGCCCGACCCATACGGCCTTGGAAAGCAAGCATTCGGCTCGGTGCGACGAGAGGCGGGTGGGACGCCGAAAGCCGCCCGTGCCGAACGCTTGATCCATCTATAGCTGCGGAAGATTGCAACCCGATGAAGGCACTTCACCAAATTGTACGCGACCCGCTATGGCGCCGAGATGGAGCACTCTCGCCACGCGTCAAGCCCAGTGCCGCAACAGATCGTCCGTGCTTAGCGTTTCGACCTGCTGTCCGTAGCGTCCTCGATAGACTGCCATCTGCGCGTCATGCGCCGCGTCGCTGGAGGAGCAGAGCGCGTCCATGACGACGATCACCCGATAGCCACGGTCCACAGCGCCTAGAACTGTCCCGAGCACACAGACATCGGTTTCCCCACCTGTAATGACCAATGTGTCGGCGTGACGAGCCTGCATCATCTCGTCAAACCGGGGATCCACCCAAGGAGAATAGACCGTCTTATCGAAGATCGCGGCCGGCGGCGCGAGACAGGAGAGCGATGGAACGAGATCGGCCATCTCGTCGCCCAGCCGCTCGAGCGTCATCGATTCCCAGCGTTCGTAATAGCGTCGCCATGTGCCGTGTCCCTCTCCGGCGCGGCGGGCAGGTATGAACCGCGTGAAGA
Organism: Aureimonas sp. D3; assembly: GCF_001463805.1. Classification (NCBI taxonomy): domain Bacteria; kingdom Pseudomonadati; phylum Pseudomonadota; class Alphaproteobacteria; order Hyphomicrobiales; family Aurantimonadaceae; genus Aureimonas; species Aureimonas sp. D3. The sequence continues at coordinate 56,337 of NZ_BBWM01000055.1, forward strand.
TCGTCCGCTCGCTATGCGATGCCGCGATGCGTTCCACCTGAGGCAGGACGCGCGCCATCCAAGGCGTCTTCCAGTCCGTGTCTTCCGCGAAAAGACGTTGCAGATCGACGCAAATATGAAGCGCGTTCGGTCCGATCTGGCCGAAGCGTAGCTCGCTGTCCTGGCGGGTCATGGGCGTTCCTTTCCGCTGCAGGACGGGGAAGGGCGGCTTGTCGTTCCCGGCTACTCCGGAAAGATCGATAGACGCACGGCAAAATCGCAGGCTCTGAGATAGGATGAGCAAACGATCCGCGTTGATTCTGGCCAGATGTCATCCACCTCACGGATCGAGCGACATATCAGATGAGGCAGAGACCCGATGATCATCGACGAGCAACAGGATCGTTCCGTTCGGTTCTTCTCTCTTCACGAGCACGGGTTCGTCCGCGTCGCTGTTTCGACGCCCAAGGCCCATGTGGGCGATCCCCAGCGAAACGGCGAGTCGATTGTCACCGAGGCGCGCCGGGCCACGGAGCGCGGCGTCGATCTGATCGTCTTCCCCGAACTCAGCGTTTCGGCCTATGCGATCGATGATCTGCACTTGCAGGATGCGCTTCTGGACGATGTCGAGCAGGCGATCAGGGCCATCCTTCGCGCTTCGGCCGATCTCTCGCCCGTTCTGCTGATCGGTGCGCCGCTGCGCCGCAACGGGCGGCTTTACAATTGCGCGATTGCGATCCTGCGTGGCGTGATCCTCGGCGTCGTTCCGAAGGTTTTCCTGCCGAACTACCGCGAGTATTACGAAAAGCGTTGGTTCGCTTCCGGCAGCGGGATCACCGGAGCCGAGATCGACGTGGCCGGGCAGACGGCCCCCTTCGGCACCGACCTTCTCTTTGCCGCAGCCGATCTTAAGGATTTCATCTTCCATATGGAGGTCTGCGAAGACTTCTGGGCTCCCGCACCCCCTTCGATCGAAGGGGCGCTGGCCGGCGCGCTGCTCCTTTGCAATCTTTCGGCCTCGAACATCGTGGTCGGCAAGTCGGCCGACCGGCATATCCTCACGTCTGCCCAAGCGATGCGATGCATGGCAGCCTATATGTATTCGGCGGCCGGCGGCGGGGAAAGCAGCAACGATCTGTCCTGGGACGGGCAGGCGATGATCTACGAGTTGGGCGATTGTCTCGCCGAGTCCGAGCGCTTTTCCCGCGAGCCGCAGCTGACGGTCGCCGATGTCGATTTGCAGCGTCTGCGGCTGGAGCGGATGCGCATGCCGACCTTCAACGATGCGGCCGTGCGCGCCGGCAACCCCGAACGGACATTCCGCCGCGTCGAATTCCTCCTGCAGCCGGATTATGCCGACAAGGGTCTCGAGCGCCACATCCGGCGCTTTCCCTATGTCCCCGACGCCCCTGCGAGACTGGACCAGGACTGCTACGAGGCCTTCAACATCCAGGTTCATGCGCTCATCAAGCGCTTCGAATCGACGCCGGGAGACCGCATGGTGATCGGCGTTTCCGGGGGGCTCGACTCCACCCATGCCCTGATCGTCGCGGCCAAGGCCTGCGACGTGCTTTCTTTGCCACGGACCACGATTCTTGGTTTCACCATGCCAGGCTTCGCGACGGGTGACACGACCAAAGGCAATGCCTGGGCTCTGATGAAAGCTCTGGGGATCGAGGCGGCTGAGATCGATATTCGGCCCGCCGCGCGCCAGATGCTGGCCGACATGGGCCATGCCTTCTCGCAGGGCGAACCGGTCTATGACATCACGTTCGAGAATGTGCAGGCGGGGCTTCGCACGGACTACCTGTTCCGCCTCGCCAACCAGCGCAACGGCTTCGTTATCGGCACCGGCGATCTGTCGGAACTGGCTCTCGGCTGGTGCACCTATGGCGTCGGCGATCAGATGAGCCATTACGGCGTCAATGCCGGCATCCCGAAGACGCTGATCCAATATCTCATTCGCTGGACCGTTTCCTCGGGCCAGTTCGATGCGGAGACGGGCCGTGTTCTCGATGCGATTCTCGACACGGAGATTTCGCCCGAGCTCGTTCCGGCCGATGCGACCGGGGCCCTGCAGAGCACGGAATCGAAGATCGGGCCTTACGAGCTCAACGATTTCTTCCTGTTCCATACGATGCGCTACGGCCAGCCGCCCGCGAAGGTCGCCTTCATGGCCTATCACACTTGGCATGATCGTCAGGCTGGCGCTTGGCCCGTCCATTTCCCGGAGGCCAAAAAGAACGCCTACGATCTGGAGATCATCCGCCATTGGCTGGAGCGATTCCTGATCCGCTTCTTTCAGACAAGCCAGTTCAAGCGGACGGCCATGCCGAACGGACCCAAGGTGTCGGCAGGGGGCAGCCTGTCGCCGCGTGGCGACTGGCGCGCGCCATCCGACGGCAGCGCGGCGGCGTGGGTGCGAGATTTGGAACGCGTTCCCAAGGCCTGACGGTCAGGCAACGCGGACCCGGTTTCGCCCCGCTTGCTTGGCGGCATAGAGCGCGCCGTCGGCACGCTCCAGCACGGTGAGAAGCTCGGATCGGCTGTTCGACAGAGCGACGCCTAGGCTGACCGTGACGCCGATCGCTCCTCCGTTCCAAGGGATGGGCAGGCGCTGGACAATAAGCCGGAGAGCTTCCGCCAGGCAGACGGTGGCCGGCACCTCGCGGCCTGTCACGACGAGCACGAATTCTTCTCCACCCAGGCGGGCGATATGACCGCCCTCGGGCATGAGTGCGGCCGCCCGTTCGGCGAACTCGCGCAGAACCTCGTCACCAGCCGCGTGGCCGAATCGATCATTGATCGATTTGAAGTGATCGAGATCGGCGAGAATGAACCCGACATGTCCGCTATGTCCTTTCAAGGCCTGCGACAAGCCCTCGCGATTGAGGACCTTGGTCAAGGGATCGGTGCGCGCCTGATGCTCCATCGCCAGATAGGCTCGTTCGGCTTCGAGGGCGAGGATGAGGGTGGTCAGAAGGATCGTGGTGATATGATCCACGATAAAGATCACGATGACCATCTGAGGAGCCTGCTCCGCAGGGATCGGCAACAGCGGAAGACAGATCGCCACTGCGATCATGAGAAGCGCGAAGGCGGCCAGCTTTCGGGTCGGCGAGCGCGGCACACCGGCCGTATAGACATAGCGGGCGACGGCCGCCTCGTGCATCGCATAGGCTAGCGTGCTCGCCATGTTGACCTGATCCCCCGCCAAACCCACCGCCGTGGCCGTCAGATGGGTGCCGACCGGCAGAAGGCCAAAAAGCACCATCGCGAGAGTGACCGGACTGCGACCATCGAAAACGCGAAATCCGCTCCAGAACAACGAGCCCGCCAGCACCCAGCCAACGGTCGACCAGATGCTTCCATAGTAGCCGAAATCGACGAACCAGACGGACAGTCCCGCACAAAGCGCGAAGCTTGCGCTGAACAACAGAAAATGGCGCTTCATCGGCTGCAGCAGCCAGCAGACGAAAAACACGACGGCCGAGATCGCGAAGACGACGAAGTCGGTGAACTGTAGGGTTGGAATCGACAGGTCCATCACCGAGTGCCGCCCATGCAGGAGAGGCTAGCCTAACGTCTCCTTCGCTAACGTTCCTTTGGGCATAGACGAAAACGCGTAACGTCCTTAACCAAAGGCTACGACGACGTACGAACGACCAGTATCGATACACTGGCGCCGCCTGCGCTCGAGATACGATTCATGGAGAAATCGGTTGAAGGAGCGAGTGGTGAGCGCGGTGGGACTCGAACCCACGACCACATGATTAAAAGTCACGTGCTCTACCAACTGAGCTACGCGCTCGAACCAACATGGAGCCATGTTTGGAATGCGCGGACCATAGAAAGCTCACCGGCTGTGGTCAACCGCTTTCGTGCGATCGTCCCCAGGGTTTGAATGCCGCATGGGTTCGGCGTAAGACCGGCGGAAGCGTGCCGGATGATGTTTTGCAGACAAGGGTTCCGTTTTGATCGCCGACCTGTCCTATCCGACCGCGATTCTGGCGGGTGCCCTGTCGTTTCTATCACCCTGCGTTCTTCCCCTCGTTCCGCCTTACCTCTGCTATATGGCAGGTGTGTCAGCAGACGAGTTGCGTCGCGGTCAGGTCGAGGATCGCGCGGGCTACGGAAGACTGGTCTGGACCGCGATCGTCTTCGTGCTCGGATTCTCCACCGTCTTCGTTCTCCTGGGGGCGGGAGCCAGCACGCTCGGCCAGTTGCTCCGCCGCAATCTCGATTGGCTCGGATTGATCGCCGGCATCGGCATTATCCTTATGGGCCTGAAGTTCCTCGGTGTCCTCAGACTCGATTTTCTGTCGCGCGAGGCGCGGTTTCAAGCGGACGCGCCCCGGCGATCACTGGGCGGTGCCTATCTGATGGGTCTGGCTTTCGCGTTTGGCTGGACCCCCTGCATCGGCCCCGTGCTCGGTCTCATCTTGGGTCTGGCCGGTGCGCGGCAATCCGTGACGGAAGGAATGGTTCTCTTGAGCCTCTATTCCGCCGGCCTCGGTATTCCTTTCGTTCTCGCAGCGGCCTTTTCCGCGAGTTTCTTGCGCGCGGCCAGCCGCATTCGTGCCCATTTCGGACTGATCGAGAAGTCGATGGGCGTCATGCTGGTCGTCACGGGTATTCTGTTCCTGACGGGTGGAATGCAGGCGATGTCGTTTTGGCTCTTGGAAACATTCCCAGCCCTTCAAAAAATCGGTTGAGCTTCGTATGGCTCCCTCCCAGTCGAATCCCATTCTCACCATCCCGGAAAGCTGCCGATGATCCGCACCTGCCTCTCCATCGTTCTGGCTGCCGGTGAGGGAACCCGGATGAAATCGTCGAAGGCGAAGGTGCTGCATGAAGTGGCGCATCGCTCGCTCGTCCTGCATGCGGTCGATGCCGCAATGGCAGCTGGCTCAACGGAAACCGTCGTGGTGACGGGACGGGACGCGGAAAGCGTGATCAGCCTTTTGTCGTCCTCCGATCCTTCGCTGCGCCATGTCTCGCAGGAGCAGCGCCTGGGAACCGCTCATGCGGCTCTGGCCGCACGCCGCGTCTTGGAGCAAGGATTCGATGACGTCCTGATCCTGTTCGGGGATACGCCACTCGTGCGAGCCGAAACGCTGAAGGCCGCGCGGACGGAGATCGCAGCTGGCACAGCCGTCTGCGTGGTCGGGTTCCGGACATCCAAGCCACAGGGTTACGGCCGCCTCATTCTCGAAGGCGCTGATCTCGTAGCCATTCGCGAGGAAAAGGACGCCTCCGAGGCCGAACGGAAGATCGATCTCTGCAACGGCGGCGTGATGGCGCTCGACGGCCGTTTGGCTTTGAAGCTCCTCACGCGCATCGGCAATGAGAATGCCAAGGGCGAATTCTACCTGACGGATGTCGTGGCTATCGCGCGGGAGGATGGGCTCCCGGTCCGAATGGTAACGGCGGACGAAGAGGACGTTCTGGGCGTCAACACGCGGCTGGAACTGGCGCGCGTCGAATCCTTGTGGCAGGCGCGCCGGCGGGAGGAGATGATGCTGTCAGGCGTCACCCTCGTCGCCCCGGAAACCGTGTTTTTCGCCGCCGATACGGTGGTGGAGCCGGATGTGGTGATCGAGCCGAATGTCGTTTTCGGACCCGGCGTGGTGGTTCGCAGCGGCGCGGTGATCCATGCTTTCAGTCATCTCGAGGGGGCGAGTGTCGGCTCGAAGGCCTCGGTCGGCCCCTACGCACGGTTGCGCCCGGGCGCCGATCTGCGTGCGGGGGCGAAAGTCGGCAATTTCGTCGAGATCAAAAGCACGACGGTCGGCGAGGGCGCCAAGGTCAGCCATCTGACCTATCTCGGCGACGCCAGCATCGGCGCCGAAACCAATATCGGCGCAGGCACGATCACCTGCAATTACGATGGCTACAACAAGTACCGGACGGAGATTGGGGCAAGAGCCTTTATAGGCTCCAACTCCGCGCTGGTCGCGCCTCTTTCGATCGGTGATGGTGCTTATATCGGATCGGGCAGCACGCTGACCGAGGACGTCCCAGCCCATGCGCTGGCCATCGCGCGTACGCGTCAGGTGGTGAAGGACGGTCGGGGCCGCGAGATCAACGAACGCAACGCCGCTCGGAAAGCTGCGAAGACCTGACGATACCCCCCGTCTTCGAACTCCCGCAATCAAATTTGAGCTACGGGTTCGGGTGAAACCGCTATGAGATCCATGGCGCGTCTCCCGGTGCCATCGCTTACCTGAAGGACCTTTCGGCATGTGTGGCATCATCGGCATCATCAGCCAGACCCCCGTCGCGACCCGCCTCGTGGATTCACTGAAGCGGCTGGAATATCGGGGATACGATTCCGCCGGTATCGCCACGCTGGAGGGGGGGCAGTTGCAGCGCCGGCGCGCGGCGGGAAAGCTGCGCAACTTGGAAGCCGTTCTCGCCGACCAACCTCTGGGCGGCACGATCGGGATCGGGCACACGCGCTGGGCCACGCATGGCGTTCCGAATGAGACCAATGCGCACCCACATTTTGCTGATGGCGTGGCGGTGGTTCACAATGGCATCATCGAAAACTTCGCCGAGCTGAAGCGCGAGCTGCAAGCCGAAGGCGCAGCCTTCACCAGCCAGACCGACACGGAAGTCGTCGCGCATCTTCTGGCGCGCTATCGCCGCCAAGGCTCGAGCCGCCGCGAGGCGATGGAAAGACTGTTGAAGGCGATCACGGGAGCCTATGCGCTGGCGGTGATCTTCGAGGACGATCCGACCACCGTTATGGCCGCGCGTTCGGGACCGCCCCTGGCGATCGGTCATGGCGAAGGCGAAATGTTCCTGGGTTCCGATGCGATCGCCCTGTCGCCCTTCACCGATGAGGTGACCTATCTCGAAGATGGCGATTGGGCGGTGATTGGGCGAGACGCCGCGCACATTTTCGATGCCGACAACCGGCCCGTAGAGCGGCCTCGCCACCGGGCCGTCGGCAAGCAGCATTATGTCGATAAGGGCAATTATCGTCACTTCATGCAGAAGGAAATTTATGAGCAGCCCGAGGTGATCGGCCATACGCTCGGAGCCTTCGTGGACATGACCACAGGCGAAACGCGCATTCCGTTGGGCGCGGAGCTTGATTTCACGGGCGTTCGCCGCATGGCGATCTCCGCCTGCGGAACCGGCTTCTACGCCGGCATGGTCGGTCGATACTATTTCGAGCGCTATGGCCGCATCGCCTGCGATCTCGATGTGGCCTCCGAGTTTCGCTATCGCGAAAGCCCGCTGAGTGACGTCGATCTGTCGCTCTTCATTTCGCAGTCGGGCGAAACGGCGGACACTCTCGCGTCGCTTCGCTACGCCAAGGCGGAGGGCCTCAAGACCGCGGCAGTCGTCAATGTCGCGGGCTCCACGATCGCGCGCGAGTCGGACGCGGCTTTGCCGACGCTGGCGGGGCCGGAGATCGGCGTTGCCTCGACCAAGGCGTTCACCTGTCAGCTGACGGCCTTGGCGGCCCTGTCGGTGCGTGCTGGTGTGCAGCGGGGTGTTCTCTCCAGCGCTCAGGAACAGGAACTGACGCGGGCGCTCGCCGAAGCGCCGCGCATGATCAACGCCGCGCTCCATGTCGAGCCCCAGATCGAAGCGCTGGCTCGCGAAATGGCGACCTACCGCCATGCCCTGTTCCTCGGGCGCGGCTTCTCGTTCCCGCTCGCCATGGAAGGCGCGTTGAAGCTGAAGGAGATCAGCTACATCCACGCGGAAGGCTATGCGGCGGGCGAGTTAAAACATGGGCCGATCGCGCTGATCGACGAGACCATGCCGGTGGTGGTCGTGGCTCCGTTCGACCGGGTGTTCGAGAAGACCGTCTCCAATATGCAGGAAGTCGCGGCGCGTGGCGGGCGGATTATCCTGTTCACCGACGAGCGCGGGGCGGAAGCCGGCAAGGGCGTTTCGGCACAGACGATCCTTCTGCCGGAGATGCCTGAAATCCTGACGCCGATCGTCTACAGCGTTCCGCTGCAACTCCTAGCCTATCACACGGCGGTCCAGATGGGCACGGATGTCGATCAGCCGCGCAATCTGGCGAAATCCGTGACGGTCGAGTAGCGGTCAGCCGGCGCGCAGGAGCTTGATCGCGTCATCTTTGCCGAAGAGGTAGAGGAGGGCGCGGACGGCTTCGCCCCTCGCGGACTTCAGGTCCGGGTCGGTCGCGATCAGGAGCCGCGCGTCGTCGCGCGCGGTCTCCATCAGGTCGGCATGGGCTTCCAGATTCGCGATTCGGAATGTCTGCATTCCCGATTGCCGCGTTCCCAGAAGATCGCCTTCGCCGCGCAGCTTCAAATCCTCTTCGGCGATTCGAAAGCCGTCCTCGGTTTCCCGCATCACGGCCAGCCGTGCCTTGGCCGTTTCGCCCAGCGGCGCGCGATAGAGCAGCACACAGGACGAGGGCTTGTCGCCGCGACCGACCCGTCCGCGAAGCTGATGCAACTGCGACAAGCCGAAGCGCTCGGCATGTTCGATGACGATGATCGACGCATCCGGTACGTCGACGCCGACTTCGATCACGGTCGTCGCCACGATGATCCGCGTGCGGCCCGATTTGAAGTCCGCCATCGCTGTGTCCTTCTCCGGCCCGGTCATGCGCCCATGAACGAGACCGACGCGATCTCCGAAGAACTGCCGCAGAACCTCGGCGCGTTCCTCGGCGGCCGTGAGATCGCTCGTCTCGGTTTCCTCCACGAGAGGGCAGACCCAGTAAAGCTTTTCGCCCTCATCGATGGCGCGCCCGGCGCGTGCGACGACCTCCTCCAGCCGATCGAAAGGCACGGCGACGGTCGTGATAGGCTTGCGACCGGCCGGCTTTCCATGGAGCCTCGACACGTCCATGTCCCCGAAGGCCGCCAGAACGAGCGTGCGCGGAATGGGGGTTGCCGTCATGACGAGAAGGTCCGGCGCGTTGCCCTTGCGGGTGAGGCTCAAACGCTGCTCGACCCCGAAACGATGCTGCTCATCCACCACGACCAGCCCGAGGTCGCGATAGATCACATCCTCCTGAAACAGGGCATGGGTGCCCACGATAATGTCGATGTCTCCATTTCCGACGGCGGCGAGCTTGCCGTCCCGCGTCTTGCCGGAGTCGCGGCCGGTCAGCAGCGCGATCGACAGCCCGGCCGCGTCGCAATAGCGGCTAAGCCCGGCGAAATGCTGCCGCGCGAGGATTTCCGTCGGCGCGAGCAATGCCGATTGAGCGCCGGACTCCTTGGCAGCGGCCATGGCGAGGAGCGCCACGACCGTCTTTCCCGCGCCGACATCGCCCTGCAGGAGACGCACCATCCGCTCGGACCGGGCCATATCGGCGAAGATCTCAGACAAGGCTTCGCTCTGCCCCGGTGTCAGGCGAAACGGGAGAGCGGCTTCCGCGCGGCCGCGCAGCGAGCCGTTGGTTCCAAGCGAGCGGCCCGTCTCCTGCTTCATTCGACGCCGCGAGAGGGCGAGGGCCAACTGGCTTGCGAGAAACTCGTCATAGGCCAGTCGACGATAGGCCGGCTTGGTGGAGTCTAGGTCGCCGGGATCCTGTGGCTTATGGACGCTTTCCAAGGCCGCGCGGAAGGGCGGAAACGACGCGCGGGATAGAACGCCCGGCTCGATCCATTCGGGAAGCTCGGGGAGCCGTTCGAGCGCGCTCGCGATTCCGCGCCGCAGAACTTTGGGCGAGAGCCCCCCGGTCATGGGATAAACGGGTTCCACGAGCGGCAGGCTCGCGGCGTCTTCGGCACTTCCCACGAAGTCGGGATGCACCATCGACGCGCGGCCGTTGAAGCGATCCACCTTGCCGGACACGAGAAGCGTCTCGCCAAGCGGAAACAGCTTCTCCAGCCACTGAGACTGCGCGCGGAAGTAGGTGAGGGCGATTTCGCCGGAACTGTCCTGCGCGATGACCCGCGTCGGCTGGTTGCGGGCCTCCCGAGAGGGAAATTGGTAGTGATCGATTCGCACTTCGAGCGTCACGATCGCGCCCTCCGGCGCCGAAGCGATCTTCTCACGCCGACGACGGTCGATAGCCCCGCTCGGCATGTGGAATAGGAGATCGCGTACCTTGGCGACGCCGCCGGCTCCGGGCGGCGCGACCAGTCCACCGATCAGGACGGACACTTTCGGCCCGACGCCCGAGAGCGTCGATACGGAGGCGAAAAGCGGATCGAGGGCAGATGGGCGCATGGGGCGGTGTTTATCGTCTGTTCTCCTGCGCGCATAGGCTGACAGGCCTTCGCGGGGCAACTATATAAAGCCCGCAAGGACCGGACGTCGCGCGAAACAGGCGAGGCGGCTGGATACACGTGTTTCAGCCCAGAGAAAATCGGACGATCGCGATGACCGGAACCACACGCTCCTCCAGCGATCTCGAACCGCGCCGCCGGAAGGCGCTGTTCCGCTCCTGGCATCGCGGGACCCGCGAAATGGATTTGGTGCTCGGCCGTTTCGCGGATGCGGAAATCGGCTCGCTCAGCGACCACGATCTGACGATCTACGAGCATCTGATGGAAGCGCCCGACCGCGATCTCTTCTCGTGGCTTACGGGAACGCAGGAGACACCGGCCAATTATGACACGCCGGTGTTTCAGCGCATCAAGTCCTTCTACGCCCTGAACCAGATGGACGCATCGTGAGCAGCCCGGCCGTCCTGAAGAAAGCCCTCGAAAAGGGCGTCGGCCTGCGCATCGGCAATGTGCTGGACGGTTACGAGCCCTTCCTGCTCGCCGAGATTGCGCGGGCGCGCGGCAAGGATCGACCGATCGTCTTCGTCATGCGGGACGGCAACCGCATGGGCGAGATCGAGGACGCCCTGCGGTTCATCGCGCCCGACCTGCCGGTTCTCACGCTCCCGGCTTGGGACTGCCTTCCCTATGATCGCGTTGGCCCTTCCTCGGAAGCGGCCGCCCGTCGTCTCTCGGCCATGTCCTCCATCGCCGCCCTTCGACGCGAGCCGCATCGGGCGCTGATCCTGACCAGCGCCAACGCGATGCTGCAGAAGATGCCGCCGCGTCAGGTGCTGGAGGACGAGACGATCTCGGCCCGCGCCAGCGGCCGCATCTCCATGGACCATATCGTTCAGGTGCTGGGGCGGGGCGGGTTCGAGCGCGTGGCGACCGTGCGCGAGCGCGGCGAGTTCGCTGTTCGCGGCGGCATTCTCGATCTGTTTGCGCCGGGCGACGAAGAGCCGGTTCGGCTCGATTTCTTCGGCGACACGCTGGAATCCATTCGCTCCTTCGACCCCGCGACGCAGCGCACGACCGGCCAGCGCAAGACGTTCGAACTCGCCCCGGTTTCCGAAATCTCGTTGAAGGACGAGACGATTTCGAGGTTTCGCTCGAACTACGTCAAGCGCTTCGGAGCCCCCTCGCGCAACGACGCGCTTTATACGTCGATCAGCGAAGGGCGTCGGTTCTCTGGCATGGAGCACTGGCTGCCGCTCTTCTATGAACGCGTCGAAACGCTGTTCGACTACATCTCGGGCTTCCCGCTGGTGTTGGATCACCTCGTCACGGAGGCGATCGCCGAGCGGCGCAAGCTCGTGCAGGATTACTATGAGGCGCGTCGTCAGGGCGTGGCGGAAAAGAGCGCGGAATCCGTGCCCTATAATCCGCTCGGGCCCCAGGAACTTTACCTGACGGAGGACGAGTTGGCCGGTGGTCTCGCCAGCGCCGATCCGGTCCGCCTGTCCTCCTACGCGATCACGGATGCCGGCTTTCAGACCGATGTCGTCAATCTCGACGTACATCGCGGGCGCGACTTCGCAGCCGAGCGGCAGGCCGGGGACGTGAACGTCTTCTCCGCCGCGGTGGACCATATTTCGCGCCTGCGCGCAGGCGGTAAGCAAGTGATCTTGGCCGCATGGTCAGAGGGCTCGCGCGAGCGGCTGACGCAGGTCGTCGAGGAGCACGGCCTCGGCAATATCAAGGCGGTCGAAACGCTGAAACAGGCGCTGGAGATCGGCCGGAACATGGTCGCGACGGCCGTTCTGGGCGTCGAGGCGGGTTTCGAGACCGATCGCTTCGTCGTGGTCGGCGAGCAGGATATCCTGGGCGACCGTCTGGTCCGCCGCGCCAGGCGCAAGAAGCGCGGCGCGGACTATATCTCCGAAGTCACAGGCCTCAACGAGGGCGACATCGTGGTCCATGTGGATCACGGCATCGGGCGCTTTGTCGGCCTGCGCACCATCGAAGCGATGGGCGCGCCGCACGACTGTCTCGAACTGCGTTATGCCAATGACGACCGGCTGTTCCTGCCAGTCGAAAACATCGAACTGCTCTCGCGTTATGGCGGCGAGGGGACGGAGACGATCCTCGACAAGCTGGGTGGAGGCGCGTGGCAAGCGCGCAAGGCGAAGCTCAAGAAGCGGCTTCTGGACATGGCGGGCGGCCTCATCCGCATCGCCGCCGAACGCGAGATGCGCGGCGCGCCGAGGCTTCTGCCGCCCGAAGGTCTCTGGGCCGAATTCCAGGCACGTTTCCCCTATGAGGAAACCGAAGACCAGATGAACGCCATCGAAGCGGTGACCGACGATCTCGGTCAGGGCCGGCCGATGGATCGTTTGGTGTGCGGCGATGTCGGCTTCGGCAAGACGGAGGTCGCGCTGCGCGCGGCCTTCGTGGCCGCCATGAACGGGTTGCAGGTGGCGGTCGTGGTTCCGACGACGCTTCTGGCGCGCCAGCATTTCAAGACGTTCTCTGAGCGTTTCCGGGGCCTGCCGCTCAACCTCGCGCAAGCGTCCCGGCTCGTCACCGCCAAAGACCTCAACGAGACCAAGAAGGGTCTAACGGCCGGCACGGTGGACATCGTGGTCGGTACTCATGCCGTTCTCGGCAAGGGCATGAGCTTCAAAAACCTCGGCCTTCTTATCATCGACGAGGAGCAGCATTTCGGCGTCAAGCACAAGGAGCGGCTGAAGGAGCTGAAGTCGGACATTCACGTCCTGACGCTTTCCGCCACGCCGATCCCCCGCACGCTGCAACTGGCGCTGACCGGCGTTCGCGAACTCTCGCTGATTACCACGCCGCCCGTGGACCGCATGGCGGTGCGCACTTTCGTCACGCCCTTCGACCCTCTGGTGGTGCGCGAGACACTGCTGCGCGAGCGCTATCGGGGCGGCCAGAGTTTCTATGTCGCGCCGCGGCTTGCGGATCTTGCCGGCATCAAGGAGTTCCTGGACGAACAGGTGCCAGAGTTGAAGGTGGCGGTGGCGCATGGCCAGATGCCGGCCGGCGAGCTCGACGACATCATGAACGCTTTCTATGAGGGGCGCTACGATGTGCTTCTCTCCACGACCATCGTGGAGTCCGGACTCGATATTCCCTCGGCTAACACGATGATCGTTCATCGCGCCGATATGTTCGGTCTGGCGCAGCTCTATCAGCTGCGTGGCCGCGTCGGGCGCTCGAAGCAGCGCGCCTATGCGCTTCTGACCATTCCCGCCAACAAGACCCCGACGGCAGGGGCCGATCGTCGCCTCAAAGTGCTTCAATCGCTCGACACGCTGGGCGCGGGCTTCCAGTTGGCGAGCCACGATCTCGATCAGCGCGGCGCGGGCAATCTCCTTGGAGACGAGCAGAGCGGCCACATCAAGGAGGTCGGCTTCGAGCTTTATCAGCAGATGCTGGAGGAGGCCGTCGCCGAAATGAAGGGCGTCGAGGTCGAGACTGATGGCACGTGGTCGCCGCAGATCTCGCTCGGGACCGCCGTTATGATCCCCGAAAGCTACGTGCCCGATCTCCAGCTTCGCATGACGCTCTATCGCCGCTTGGCCGAGCTGGAGGATGCGCGCGAGATCGACGCGTTCGGCGCGGAAATGATCGACCGTTTCGGCAAGCTGCCGGTCGAGGTCGAGCATCTGTTGAAGGTCGTGTTCATCAAGGCTCTGTGCCGCAGGGCCAATATCGAGAAGCTCGATGCCGGTCCGAAAGGTCTCGTCATCCAGTTCCGCGAGAAGACCTTCGCCAATCCGGCGGCGCTCGTGCGCTATATCGGCGAACAGGGACCGGCCGCGAAAATCCGGCCGGATCAGTCGATCGTTCTCTCTCGCATCTGGGACAAGCCGGAACAACGGCTCAACGGCGCGGCGACGATCGCCACCCAGCTCGCGCGCTTTGCGGAAGAGGGGCAGAAGAAGGCGGCTTGAGCCGCCTTCGCTATTCGCTCTTGGGGTCGCGCCAGAAGCTGGGAAGGTAGAAGCCCGTCAGCGGCGTGACCTCCGGGTGCTGGATGAAGGACCAGCGCGCCAGCCATTGCTTGCCAATATAATAGAGCGGCACGACATAGTGACCGCTGATCAGAACGCGGTCATAGGCACGCGTGGCCGCCACGAAATCCTCGCGTGAGCGCGCGGTCACGATGGCATTGATCATTGCATCGACGGCCGGGCTGGCGACGCCCGCGTAGTTGAAGGAACCGGGGCGATCGCGCGCCGCCGAGCCCCATCGGTTCACCTGCTCCGCCCCGGGTGACAACGTGCCCGAGAAGGCGGCGACCGTTACGTCATAGTCGAAACCCTGTTTGCGCTTTTGATACTGCGCATCGTCGACCTGCCTGACATCGGCCTGAACGCCGATCCGCGCCAGCGTCCGGGCATAGGCGAGGGCGATCTTCTGTTGATCGCTATATTGAACGAGGATTTCGAAGCGTAGCGGCATGCCCTTGGCGTCGACCATTCGGCCATTCTCGAAACGGTAGCCGTCGGCCTGCAAGAGATCGACCGCCTGGCGCAGGAGCGCCCGATCGCTGCCGGACCCATCGCTGACGGGCGGCTTGTCCTCGCCGCGCATGGCGGCGGGTGACACATCGGCTTCGAACGGCGCCAGCAGAGCGCGCTCCTTGGCGTCGGCCGGGTGTCCGACGCTGGAGAGCGTGGAATTGTCGAAGAAGCTCGTCAGCCGCGAATAGGCGCCGTAGAAGAGATTGGCATTCGCCCATTCGAAATCGAACAGAAGCGACAAGGCTTCGCGAACCTTCGGATCGCTGAATGGCGCGCGGCGGGTGTTGAAGAAGAAGGCGTTCAGATTGGCGGGGCGCCCCGTCAGGAAGACCTCCTTGATGACGCGCCCGTCCTTTACAGCCGGGAAGTCGTAGGCCGTTTGCCAATGGCGCGGGTTGGGCTGCTGGTAAAGATAGACGTAGGACAGCCCCTTCTTGAAGGCCTCGAACTGCGCGTTCTGGTCGCGGTAATATTCGACGGTGATCTCGTCGTAATTGTCCAGCCCGCGCTTGGTCGGGAGGTCCTTGGCCCAATAGTTCGGGTTGCGGCGGTAAATGATGCGCTGGCCCGGCTCGACGCGGTCGATGATATAAGGCCCCGATCCGATGGGCGGCTTCAGGGTTGTCTGCGCGATGGTCTCCGCGTTGAAATCGCCCGCCGGTAGCACGGGAAGACCCGCCAGAAGCAGGGGAAGCTCGCGATCCGCCTTTTCGTTGAAGGTGAAGCGGACGCCGCGTTCGCCGACCACTTCCACCTTGGCGACCTTCGACAGCCAGCTGGAATATTGCGGGCGAACCGATCCCTGCTGGCGCAGAAGCTCGACCGTCGCCAGAACGTCCTGCGGGCGAACGGATCTGCCATCCGAGAAGCGGGCGGCCGGGTTCAGCCGGAACTCGACGAAGCTGCGTTCCTCGTCCGTTTCGACACTCTCCGCGATCAGCCCATAATAGGTGAAGGGCTCGTCCGCCGAGCGCTGCATCAGCGGCTCGAACACGAGATTGCCGAATTCGGGGTCGGCAAAGATGCCACGCGCTGTCGTCAGAGCGCCGCGAACGCTGACCGGGTTCAAATTGTCGAAATCGCCGAACACCCCGTAGACCATGCGTCCGCCCTTGGGGGCATCGGGATTGGCGTAGGGAAAATGGGTGAACCCGGCGGGAAGGCCCGGTTCACCCTGCATGGCGATACCGTGCGCGGCCCAGGCGCTCGCTGAGACAGAAAGCACGGTTCCGACCGAAAGAGCGGCTGACAGCGCAAGCGGTCGCAGGATATGGACGAGGCTACGCGATGACATCAGGCCCGAAACTCCTTGGCATTTCGGGCCGGAAACTACCGGCTTTGCAGCGGCTTGCCTACACCCGGCCAGCCTGCCGCAAGCTTGGGGCATGTCTTCAAACGGCCTCATTTGCAGAAGACCGCAGACGGGGCTATGCAGGCCGCGACCCGGATCGAGGCTCACGCCAAAGAAGGAAGAACAGACCGTGAGAACCCTTACCAAGAACATTCAGCAGGCGCTGGCTCTGGCAGGTCTGGCCGCTGTCGCCGGATTGGCTATGCCGGTCGCGGGCGCTTCCGCGCAGCAGGTCCCGGCAGAGTGGTTCAAGGTCTGCTCGCCGCAGGGCGAGAACAACATCTGCAACACGCAGTACACGATGATCGCCGACACCCGTCAGCTGATCACCGCCGTGAACTTGATCAACGTTTCCGGTAAGGTGAACCAGAAGGTTCTGCAGGCCGTCGTGCCGACCGGCCGCGTGATCCCCGCTGGCGTGCAGGTCCAGATCGACGAGAACAAGCCCCAGACGCTGAACTACTCCGTCTGCTTCCCCGATCGCTGCATCGCCGAGGTCGAACTGTCGGACGCCATCATCGCGTCGATGAAGAAGGGCAAGGCGCTCAAGATCACGTCGACCAATTTCCAGCGTCAGCCGAACCCGATCTCGATCACGCTGTCCGGCTTCACGGGCGCCTATGACGGCCCGGCCAAGGCGCAGCCCGAGCTCGCCCAGCGCCAGCAGGAGTTGGACAAGGCTCTCCAGGGTCAGGCGGAAGCTCGCCGCCAGCGCTTCGAAGATGCACAAAACAAGGCCAAGGCCACGCAGTAATCCGCGCGGACCCTTGCCAACGAAAACGGCGGCCCAAAAGGCCGCCGTTTTCGTTTCATGTGAAGAACGCGATCCTCTCACGACAATCGCATGGGATCAGTTCCGGTGCAGTTCCTTCAGGCGATAGGCGCCATCAAAGGGACCATCGAACATATCGGCGACCTGAGGATGACGAACCTTCTGGCCGGTATCGTCCGGGACGAGGTTCTGCTCAGACACATAAGCAACATACTCGCTCTCCGCGTTCTCCGCGAAAAGATGGTAGAAGGGCTGATCCTTCCGAGGCCGCACGTCGGCCGGAATGGATTGATACCATTCTTCCGTGTTGCTGAATTCGGGGTCGACATCGAAGATCACGCCACGAAACGGAAAGATCCGATGACGAACGATCTGACCGATAAAGAACCGCGCGCTTTGAGTTGAACTGTCTTTCATCCGGCGCGATTTAGCTCCGGCAGGGCATGACCGCAAGGAGGCCTGCACGATCGCAGACCGTTTGCCCGATCAAACTGATCGTTTGCCGGTCAAACCGAACTCGCCCTATCGTCCCGCCGCGCAGATCGAGCCGGCAACCGGAAAGACGAACCGGGCTCCACGCCTTCCCGCATGAGCGTTCGGCGCAGAAGCGGAAGCCGAGAGAGGAGGCTGACCCCTGCGCTTCGCGCTAGTTGCACGGGGAGAAAGCCGGACAAAAGCGATCGATTGAGAAGATCGACCGCTGCGGTCCGCGTCGCAATATCGGCCCCCCGAGCGCTGTCGTAATCGGCGGTCATCCGCCGCCCTCCCAGATCGTCTCTATGACGCTCGGCCACCTTGATGAGATCGATGACGTCCCGCAAGCCGAGATTGAGTCCCTGAGCGCCGATCGGAGGGAATACATGAGCGGCCTCGCCCAGGAGCACGCGGCGCTCGGCGCCGAAGCGCGAGGCGGCAGCGCCCGATAGCGGGAACGACTGCGGCTCGCCCTCGACCTCCACCGCGCCGAGGATCGAATGCAATCGATCCTCGATCATGCGCGACAGGCGATCGGGCCGCGCGGAAACGATGAGACCGGCGGTTTCGGGCCGCTCAACCCAAACAAGAGACGAACGGCGACCCGGCAGCGGAACCTGGGTGAAAGGGCCGGTGCGGGTATGAAATTCGGTCGATACGCCGTCATGATCGCGTTGATGGCCGAAGTTCAGAACGATCGCGCTCTGCGGATAGGACCAGTTCCGCACCGAAATGCCAGCGCTTTCGCGAACCCGCGAGCGCCGGCCGTCAGCGCCAACCACGAGCCCGGTTCTGACCATCTCGCCCGACGACAGCGTCAGATGAGCGTGGTCCTGTTTCGCATCGATCGATGTCACCGCGTCGCTTATGACGGTCAAACGATCCGCCATCGCCGACACAGCCGAACGAAAGATCCGCATCAGATCGGCGTTCAGAATATTGATGCCGAACGCATCCCGATCGATTTCACTTGCGTGGAACTCGATATTGGGCGCGCGAAAAAGTCGCATCGTGTCGTCGATGATGCGCATGACCCGAAGTGGTTCTCCCGCGCGCTCGATCTCGCCCATCAGTCCGCAGGTCGCGAGAAAGTCCAAAGACGAGCCGATCAGCGCAGTGGAGCGCCTGTCGTCCGGCGCCTGCGGGGCGATCAGGATCGTCTCGAAGCCTGCCTTTGCCAGACCCAGCGCCGCGCCGTAGCCAACCAAGCCACCACCGATCACAGCCACTTCACGACGGATTTCGGTCATCGATTCCGAGCCTTTCGAATGGTCAAACGCGTGGTTCACTGTATCTCTTTTCAGTGTTTAAGCGAGATACGGCCTGCGGAACGGATGACAACCGCATATCGCCTGCGTTAGGCAGCGGGCAGCGAATTAACGGTTGGCGGAAGACGTGACAGCGAATTTGAAGCAATGGCGCGCCTTTTCGGTTCATCTGCTGACGGCGAGCGGTGCTTTCTGGGCGTTCCTCTCCATCATCGCCGCTGCCGAGCAGAACTGGGTTCATATGTTCGCGTGGCTGGGTCTTGCCCTGTTCGTGGACGGGATCGACGGACCCATAGCGCGGCGCGTGGACATCAAGCACGTCCTGCCGAACTGGTCCGGCGACATGCTGGACGCCATCATCGACTATTCGACCTATGTCCTCATTCCGGCCTTCGGACTTTACCAATCCGGGATCATCGGCCGGCCTTGGTCTTTCGTCGCTGCCGCACTGATCGTCGTGACCAGTGCGGTCTATTACGCCGACATGCGGATGAAGACGAAGGACAACCATTTCCGCGGCTTTCCGGTGACGTGGAATATGGTGGTCTTTACCTTTTTCGTTGTGCAGCCGGATGATTGGACCGCCTTCGCCTTCGTCGTGTTCTGCTCGATCGCGACATTCCTTCCCATCAAGTTCCTTCACCCGGTCCGCGTGGCGCGCCTACGCACCATCAACCTAGCGGTTTTTGCCGTCTGGTCGATCTTCGGACTGATCGCGATCTCCTATGCGTTCGAGGCCCCGACGTGGGTTCGCACCGGCGTGCTCCTCTCGGCTCTCTACCTGTTCTGCATCGGCGGGGTCCTGCAATTCATCGATCGACTTCAGGGACGATCCGACGTCTCGCCCAGCTTCGAGGACTGACCATGCCCCACGCGATTGTCGTCAACGAAATCGGCGGTCCGAACGTGATGGTCTGGCGCGATGTCGAGCGTCGGGCTCTGAAGGGGGGGGAGGTTCGCGTTCAGCAGGAGGCGGCCGGCCTCAACTTTATCGACGTCTATTTTCGCAACGGGACATACAAGGCACCCCATCTCCCCTTCGTGCCGGGCAAGGAAGGGGCGGGGGTCGTGGTCGAACTCGGCCCGGATGTTCACGCGCTGAGCGTCGGTGATCGTGTGGCCTATTGCGGCGTCGATGGCGCCTATTGCGAAGAGGTGGTGGTTCGAGCCGATCAATGCCTGACCTTGCCCGACGGGATCGACACTCAGACCGCAGCCGCGATGATGCTCAAGGGAATGACGGCCGAGTATCTGCTTCGGCAGACGTTCACCGTCGGTCCCGGCCATACGGTTCTGATCCACGCGGCGGCCGGAGGGGTCGGTCTGATCGCCGGACAATGGGCCAGACATCTGGGCGCTCGCGTGATCGGAACCGCCGGCGGCCCGGAGAAATGCGCCTTGGCTCTCGAGCATGGTTACGATCACGTCATCGACTACAAGTCCGAGGATTTCGTCGCTGCCGTGCGCGACCTCACCGACGGGCAAAAATGCGATGTGGTTTACGATTCCGTGGGCCGCGACACGTTTCCGAACAGTCTCGACTGCCTCAAGCGGCGTGGTCTGTTTGTGAGCTTCGGACAATCCTCCGGAAAAATCCCCGGTTTCGATATCGGGATTCTCAACCAGAAGGGTTCGCTCTTCATGACCCGTCCGAGCCTGAACGGCTATACGGCGACCCGTGCGGAACTCGAACAGAGCGCCGCAGCCTTATTCGATGTCGTCGCGAGCGGCGCTGTGTCCATTCGAATCCAGCAGACATTCCCGCTGGCCCAAGCCGCCGACGCGCACCGCGCGCTGGAATCGCGACGCACGACAGGGGCATCCATTCTGACGATCTGATCGCACCGCGCATAAGCATTTCAGATCGTGGTACAGATGCCGAACAACTCAAAAGCGATCACAGCAAATCCGCCTTTGCAAAACGGCGGGTCCCGCAACAGGAATTTGCAATGGCTCCGTGCCATCGCAGCCTTGTTCGTGCTCCTGTATCACGCGAGCGTTTACCTTAAGCAGATCACCGGCGACGATACATTTTTCCACGTTTTCGACGGGCGCTTCGGCTTGTTGGGCGTTGCAGTCTTCTTCGCTATCTCGGGCTACCTGATGGCGGAAATCCTGCCGAAAGCGGACCCTTGGCGTTTTCTGCTGCATCGGATCCTGCGGATCTATCCGATCTTCCTGATCGTTCTCGCAAGTGTTCTCCTGGCTCGGCGGCGGCCGGGCGAAGTCGATCTTTGGGCAGCGACTTTGGTTCCGGCGGGAGAGGGACGTGTTTATTATCTCGGCGTGGAGTGGACGCTGCTCTTCGAGACGTGCTTCTACGTCTTTCTCTTCCTCTGCAGCTTGGCAGGCCTGAAGAACCGTCTCTCCTGGATCGCTTCCATCTGGTTGCTGGTCATCGGAGCGGCAACGCTCTTCTACCCACAAATTCAGGCCGAGCTGACACCAACCATCGACTGGCTGCCCCTTATGGCCGTCAATTCCGCGTTTGCTTTCGGACTCCTCGTTCCAGCCTTGCGCGAGCGCGGGTTGTTTCAGCCGGCTACGGCTATGCTCGCTGCCGGCCTCATCCTGATTTGCGACGTCTTCCCATTCGGCATCAACCGCTGGGTTGCCTCTGTCGGGGCGTTTCTTCTCGTCGGATTGGTGATCTCCTATAATTCCACGGACGCTCAAATGAACGGCCGCTTGGCGAGGCTCGCCGATCGCTATGGGGACTGGAGCTACGCTCTCTATCTTTGTCACGTACCTCTTATGGTCGCGATCTATCTCAAGTCCCCGCCGCTTCCGAACGGTGTGCTTTGGATGCTTGCGATCCTGGTGCCGCTCACTGTGGCCGCCCCCTTCGGAATGCTCGATCTCTTCCTGTACAAGCGACTGAAGCTATGGGCGGATCAGACCTCTCGAATTGTGAGAGTAAGCCTCTCTGGTCTTTATACTCTAAGCTTTCTTTTGCTCTCCGGATGGGCAGCTTGGATCGGTGTCAGCCCCCACCCCCAAGCTCACAGCCGCGCTTCTGAAGCCACCACGGTGCCGATTCCAACCGTTGACGAGACATCTCCGACCGGTCAGCTCCTGCCACCATCACAAACGCTTGCGCCTCCGCCCCCTCTCCCTTAAACAAGCCAGCATCGGATGGGTGGCCGAGTGGTTTAAGGCAGCGGTCTTGAAAACCGCCGTGCGGGGAACCGTACCGTGAGTTCGAATCTCACCCCATCCGCCAACCCTAAGTCATTGATTTTGCTCGGAATTTTCCGGCACGAAAACCGCCTGATGTCACACCCTGATGTCACAGGCGGCAGGCATGGCGACGACTCATCTTTCACGGCGCGGCGGGGTCTGGTGGTTCACGCGGGCGATGCCCGAGACCTTCGCCAAGGATTCGGCAACTCGCACGTGCGACGTTCCCTTCGGACGGCGGAACTGGCCGTCGCGAGGAGGCGGGCGGCGCGCATGACGGTGGCGGTGGACGAATGGGCGGAGGCCGTGCGGCAGGCGATCGGCGCCGATCCCGACCAGCCCGACCGTGCCTTGCTGTCCCGCCTGCTGGACGACGCGCTGTCGCTTGAGGAAGGCGCGGCCGCCGCCGCGCGGCTCCGCCAGCGCGCGTCCGACCTTCGCGCCGCCACGGCCGAACTCGCGGCCGTCACCGCTTCGGGCGATCACCTGCGGGACACTGCGGCCCGCGTGCTGCCTGTCTTCCGTGGCATGGCCGATGACATCCGGGCGAAGGCCGTCCGCCTCGCCGATCTGGAGGCCCGCCACGCCCCGTCCGACGCGATCGAAACGCTTCGGGCCGAGATGGTCGCGTCTATGGCCGACATGCGGACCACGGTCCTCGGCGCCCACCGCGACCGCTGGTCAGCGGAGCCGCTGTCGGCTTGGCTTCCGAAATACCTCAACGTCAAGGCGACGACCCTCAAGAACTCCAAACATCTGGACACCCTCCGGCCGCAGGTCGAGTTGTTCGCGCGGGTGGTCGGGGACCTACCCGTCAGGGACTACACGCGCGAGCACTTCGAGGCTTACCGCAACCTCCTTGATCGGATGCCCGCCCGCTGGCAACTCCGCTTCAAGACGAGCGATCCGGAAACCGCCATTGCCGCGAACGCGCGGCGCCTGACACCGTTTGACCTCATGGGGCCGAAGTCGGTGGACGACGACTACCTCTCACCCTTGAAGACCCTCTTCACGTGGCTCGCCGACGACCGGCGCGCCATCGAGCGGAATCCCGGCCGAGGCATCGTCTCGACGCGGACGGACCCCCAGATGCGGGCCGACGAGGCTCGGCGGCCGTTCAAGCCGGACGACTTGTCGCGATTCTTTCGGCACGTCGTCGCGACACGTCCTCAGACCTCGCCCGACTACTGGTTACCGCTCCTCGCGCTCTACACGGGTGCACGCCTCAACGAGTTGTGTCAGGTCGATCCGAGTCGGATCATCCAGCGGAACGGAATGTGGCTCCTTGACCTCCTGACCATCCTCGACCGCGACGAACTCGAACGGCTGCCCGGGGTCGCCCGGCTCAAGCTGAAGTCGGCCGCCGCGCGCCGGGAAATCCCCCTACACGACGATCTCGTGCGGGCCGGATTCCTCGACTTCGTGAAGTCGCGCCGCAGACGGGCAGGGCGTCTCTTCCCGACCCTAAAACCCGACAAGTACGGCTGGACGTCGGGCGGCGGCTGAACCTCGACATCGAAAGGGCCGGCGCGAAGGCGGAGAAGGTGTCGTTCTACTCCCTCCGCCACAACTTCCGTTCGGCGCTGCGCAACGCGCGCGTTCCCGACCTGACGGCCGATCGCGTCATGGGGCACATTATTCCCGGCGCGCAGGGTCACTACGGCGACCCGCACCTCGAACCCGCCGAGATCGAGGACGTGCGCCGCATCACGTTCCCCGGCGTCGACATCACGCCGTACCTCGACCCGTCCGCCATCCGGCGACCGATCCGCCGGAAGAAGGTCAGCACCGTGCCCTTGGCGGACGGTGAGTGACGGCGCAGCCGTCGCGAGCCGGCCGAACCCGGCAACGCCCCGCGTGGGGCGTGAGACCCTCCCGGGGGAGGGTCGGAGCCGGGCCGCAGGGCCGGGTGGGCGAGGGGGCACCCCCTTGCGCCCCGACGCCCACCCGGCCATTCCGTGACTCACGAAACGGAGCCGCCTGCTATGTCCGACACCCCGCCAGACGAGCCACCGAAGCCCCGTCAGGGCCGACGACCGGTCCGCGCGGACGCCCGGCCCATGACGCCCGCCGAGCGGCAGGCCCGGCGTCGGCAGCACCTCGTGGACCGCCGGCCGGCGCTGGCCGCGCTCGTGGACTTGGCCGAGGCCGACGAGCGGCTGCGCGAACTCCGCCGGTCGGAGGCACCGGACCCGGCGGAACTCAACCGCGCGGACCTCAAGCGGGCGCAGGCGACCGGCGACCTCGCGCTGGCGCTCGGCGTGTCGGAGATGTGGGCACGACGGCAGCTTCGGCGTCGCGGCTGGATCGCGAAGGGGTGGCTACCGTCCGACGTGCTCAAGTAAGCAATTGGGATTGAGTGTTCGCGATGGCTTATGTCTCTCCCACTCGCCCACCCTTCACGAAAGCTTCCATTTCATCGGGTGAGGTACGGCTCAGGCCTTCAGAGAACATCTGCCTTTGGAAAGC